>CAYMXM010000041.1:0-17702 GCA_964394065.1 uncultured Pirellula sp.
TGCCTGGTTGCCAGCGCTGTCCCTCGCTTACGCCACGGGTTGTGATTTTCGGGCCACGGTCCCGGCCGAGCGGAACACACCCTACTTATCTCTTGAGTCGCGGGGCACACCTCCCTACAATGGGGATTAAAGGCGGACTTCCCACTTTCCTAGCCCCACCAATTGCCATGCGTCCCATCCCTCCCCCTTCCATTCATCGACGCGAAGCCTTACTTGCCATGGGGGCCGCGTCGCTCGCTCCGAACTTACTTCGGGCGGACTCCGCCGTGGAGGCTTGCCCATACGGCAAAGCCGAGCATGTCATTTCAATTTGGCTCGGAGGTGGTATGGGGCAGATCGATACGTTCGATCCTAAGGAAAAAGGAGACCCGGCGACCAAGAAACCTGGAGCTCTTTACGATGCGATCGACACCGCGGTTCCCGGCGTGCAGATTTGCGAGCATCTTCGTCCCCTCGCACCTTGGATGGATCGCATCACAGCGGTCCGGTCGGTACACCATGAAGTGATCGACGAACACGCGGCCGCAACAAACCGAATGCACACCGGGCGCCCTGTGGTCAACACGATTATCTATCCCTCGATCGGTTCTATCATCGCCCACGAGCGCGGAGCAGCTGAGGCGGGTGCCCCCCCCTATGTCCTAATCGGCTATCCCAACGTCACGCGAGGCCCCGGATTCTTGGGTGCATCGAGTGGTTATCTTTACTTGACCGACACGAACAAAGGACCTGCGGGGTTGAGCCGTCCATCCGACATCACTCCGTCACGTCAGCAACGGCGCGAGAGTTTTCTTAAAACGCTCAGCGAGGCAGGGGGAGGAAATCAAGACAAACGACTTCAAGATTACGAAGCGGCAGCAGCGCAGAGCTTCGAACTGAGCAGCCCTACTTTCAGTCAAGTTTTCGATCTTACGAGGGAGCCCGACGAACTCCGAAATCGCTACGGAAATGAGTTCGGACAGCGGTGCCTGTTAAGCCGAAGGCTGGTGGAGCGAGGTGTTCGGTTCATTGAAGTCTCCCACAACTTGAATTTTTTGAACGGAGCTGGCTGGGACGTGCACAACGAAGGGATACTTCAACAGCATGCGCTGATTCAGGAACTCGGGCACGCAATGGCCGCGCTCATGTCCGACCTTGAAGAGAAAGGTTTGCTTGAGAAGACCCTTATCGCGATTACGACCGAGTTTGGTAGACCCCCGGAGTTCGATAGTGGTGGTGGGCGTGGACATCAAGGGAAAGCATTCACTTGTGTTCTCGCTGGGGGTGGTTTGAATCACCAAGGGGCATATGGCGAAACCGATGAGGTTTCCAAGACGATCGTGAAAGATCCTGTATCGGTCCCCGATTTCTTTGCAACCATTTGCAAGGCGTTGCATGTCGATCCAGAAAAGAACCTCTACGACGGGGACCGTCCCGTCCCCATCACCGACCGCGGCATCCCGATAAGATCGCTCTTTGGGTAGAATTTCTGAAGCGAGCGTGGCATATGAATCTTGAACAAACTATTTCTGAATTAACCTCGTTGTCGGTAGTTGAGAAACTTCGAGTCATCGAAACCATATGGGATTCGATTTCTCCTCCACAAAAGGTCGCTCCAACACTAGAGCAGCAGGCTGAAATCGATCGACGCATCGCCGCACACGATGCCGATCCAACTTCGGCGATTTCCAGCGAGGAACTGAAGCGGCGATTGAAGTCTCGGTAATGTATACTGTCACTCACAGACCAGAAGTCGAGTTTGACCTTCGCGAGGCCATCGATTGGTATAATGACAAACAGTATGGTCTCGGTGATGAGTTTGATAATGCGTTTTGGGCAAGAATTGCCGATATCGTTGAGCGTCCTCTGTCGTTTGGTATTTCAAGCAAGGACATTAGAGTTTGTAACCTTTTTCGATTTCCTTACGTGGTGTATTTCAAGGTCAACGGTTGGGAAATTTTGATTGTCGCAGTGATGCACGGAGGTCGCTCCTCAAGTACGTGGACTGACCGCATTGACTAAAAACTGCAGGACGGGTTAGCGTGGGTCACGCCCATCACTAGTTCTAAGGGGCTACCTCTTCTTGACCTACGGTTAAGTGGCAAAGCCCTTTTCTTCCTCAAGTCTCAAACCTGATTCGTAAGATTCGTTCGATTCGTGGTTCACCTCCGGTTCTTCCATATGGTGCGCAGGGATGTATGATATGAATCGTTGTGTGGAGGATCACCCCGCAACCGCTTGTATTTCTCGATCGGGGCAAAGTAGTTTGGCAGCCGTACCCACCAACTCACCGGAATTTACCGATTCTTGTCCGCAACAAGATGTGGGGCAGTCGACACTGTGCATGTTGACCGGGCATACGATCGCCCTCGCGGCCAAATTGGTAAGTGGCTTTACAGTCCGATGGATTGGGGCCGAACCCAATACGCGGCAGCGGGTCTATTTTGCCAACCACACGAGTCACTTGGATGCAGTAGTCCTCTGGTCTTGTTTACCGAAGGAGCTGCGCCAGCTGACCCGACCTGTTGCGGCGCAAGATTACTGGGGAACCTCTCCGTTCCGAAGGTTTCTAGCCAAGTCCTTCAACGCGATTCTGATCGACCGCAAAAAGATTAAGGTGCACCAAAGCCCTGTCGAGGTGATGATCCGAGAGGTTGGAGATCTCTACTCCTTGATTGTCTTCCCAGAAGGTGGGCGGGCGGCAGATGGGGAGATGGGAGAATTTAAGAGTGGTCTGTACTACTTGGCCAAAAAGAGGCCTGACCTAGAACTGATCCCCGTGTATATGGATAACTTGAACCGGATTCTCCCCCGTGGGGAGTTCATGCCGGTTCCCCTTCTAAGCTCGATCACGGTCGGGCAACCGATCTTCCTGGAAGCGGGAGAGGGAAAGGCTGAGTTTCTTGCCAAAGCGTCGAAAGCGGTGAAGGTTTTGAAAGAGCGGTAGGGTGTGCAACTTGTTTTAAAGGTGAAGGCCAGGGTGGCACGCTCAGAGCGAAGCGATGGGCGTGGAGGACTTCTCAGATCATTGGGAATAGCCTCAAAACATCACGCCCTTCGTTCCTCAGGGACGTGCCACCCAAATCAGGCTGCTTTTTACCCAAACTGCCAAGTTTGACACCGATGCGTCAGGCCAGCTCTACGGCGCTCGTTTCCTGAGTTTTCTTTGGAGGGAGCGGCGGTGGATTCCGAGGCGGCGGGCGGCTTCGGAGATGTTTTGATCGCAATCGGCTAGGACGCGATGGATGTGCTCCCATTCGGCCTGCGCGAGGGTTGGAACTGGGATCGATTCGTTCGTGTCGGTGACCGGGACTTCCGTCCCCCCCCGTTTGAAGGCGCTGAGAATGTCTTCCGCGTCTGCCGGCTTGGGGAGAAAATTCACCGCTCCGAGGCGAATTGCGTCGATTGCGGTCGCGATGCTTCCGAATCCAGAAAGGATTAAAACCTGAACATCCGGTCGGATCACCTTGAGATCCGAGATTACCGTGAGACCGGTTCGTCCAGGCATCCGTAGGTCGACAACCGCCAGTTCGGTTGGATTCGCCCGAAAAACCTCGACCCCTTCGTCGCAACTTCCTGCGACTTCGACCCGAAATCCTCGCTCCCTGAAGGCTTCAGCGAGCCGATCTCGGAGCACGAAACTGTCGTCGACGAGCAAAATGCTCTGAAAGGGAGTCTCTTTTCCAACGTCCATCACGTCATTCCTGGAGGAAAAATCACTAAGCCAGCATTCTAACTCTACCCGACAATCGATCATATCAGGAAACTTTTCCCAGAAGGTCGTCTCGCACCGCCAAAAGGGGGCATAATTGCGGAAGCCCCTGGCAAATCCAATCGAAACCGATTGTGAGGAAGCGAGGAGATGTGTCAAAAAAAACGATCGAATGGAACTTTGACGTTAAATCCTGCATCGTACACCAGGATCGTTTTGTTGACACGCTAAGTCGTCCAACTAGGATGGGATTCGCTTGTATTGGCCAGCGTCCCGCCTTTGGGATGAAACCCAACGCTTTTTCAAGTTGACCGCGTTTCTTTTCCAACCGTTTTTAACCTTGGGGATCTCATGTTGAGTCCACGTAAGTTCGCTACCGGCAAGAAGTTCCTACAACGACAGCAAAATGCAAGGAAACGTAGTGCCCAACGGAAAATCCAACTAGAGGTCCTCGAAAAGCGAGAATTGCTTGCCGCAGACCTTGGGATTCCCCTTTCCTTTTCCCTTGGGCAGGATGTTGGTGCTCTTTATGGGAGTTCCTTGGGTGGGGAAGGCGAAGGAGCGAATCCGATCGTTACGACGGAGATCGAGCCGAACAATCTCCCTCGCACGGCTCAGCCGATCAACGTGGGGACCGGGGCGACCCAAAGTCGCGTAGCTACGGTTAACGGACAGTTGACGGTCCTGAACAACCTCATCATGGATGAGGATTATTACGCGGTCCAATTGCGGGCGGGAGATATCTTTCAGGCTGCGGTGGTCAGTATTGGAGCGCCACCCTCCGTTATCGTGATGGACGCCAACCAAAACGAATTGATGGGGACCAACTCTCCCTTTTCGGCTCAATACGTCCCTCGAAATTCTCCTTTGTACCATGCGACCGCCAACGCGGTCGTTTCGTTGATTATTCCCGAAACGGGGACCTATTACGTTCGTGTTGGGGATGCCAGCGGCGCCTATTCGCTGCAGATGAAAGCGATGCGAAACTCGATCGAGTCGGAACCGATCGGGACCAAGCAGATTGTGTATCTCGACTTCAACGGGGCGGTTATCAACGGGAGCATTTATTCGGACAGTGGAGTGTTGGGGACAACACGCCTTCCGTCGATGATCGATTCTTTGGATGCCTACGGATTTATTCCGGAGGAAGAGAACGCCCTGATCGACAGGATCGTTGCGGTCGTGAAAGAGAATTTCAACGGTTCGCTCCCAACCATTGGATCCAATGGATATTTCCGAGAGGATGGTCGACCGGGGGCATTCGACATTGAGATTCTCAATAGTCGCGACCATGCGGATCCCTGGGGGCTCCCTAATGTTTCCCGCGTAATCATCGGTGGGTCGATAGATGACTTTACCGAAACGATTGGTTTGGCGGAAAGCATCGATATCGGTAACTTCTTTAGAGAGGAAACCGCAGTTGTTTTGGCGGCAGAGTTCTTTACTGGCCCCGATGCAGATGTTCGTTTGATTCCGCGAGCTGCATCAAAAACCCTCGTCGATGTTTACGCACTTGCGATGGGAAATGTTGTTTCCCATGAACTCGGCCACATGTTTGGTGCAGCCCACCAGCACGCCGCAAATTCGACAATAACCCTCATGGATTCGGGGAATGTTCCTTTTTCGAGAACTCTCATTGGCGTAGGCCCAGACGGGATCTATGGAACTCCAGATGACGTTGATCTCGACTTCGGTAGAGATTTGTGGTCTCGCGAAGTAGATCGGGAAAGCACTTTCACGGGCCGGTACGACCACGCAATCGGGCTCTCCTATGCTTTGTCGACCGGGATGGCTGGCGGTGCTATCACTGGGTTGATTTACAATGATACCAACCGTAATGGTCGACAAGACGGTGGAGAAACAGGACTTTCTGGCTGGGAAGTCTTCGTCGATTTGAACAATAACGGAGTGCGGGATTTAGGGGAGCAATTTACGTACAGCTCTTCCACCGGAAGCTATTCGTTGATCGCATCACCAGGTACCTATACGGTCCGAGTGACGCGACCGGACGGTTGGATTGCCTCAACTGGTGCAGATGCTGTCCGAACCGTGACGGTAACTGCTAGTGGCGCCGTCGCCAATTTTGGGTCGGCCTATCCCTCCACCAGCATGACCGGCTACAAGTGGCTCGACTTGAACGCCGATGGTATCCGCGATCCAAATGAACCTGGCATCGCAGGAGTTTACATCTACCTCGACCTCGATTTAGACGGCAGACCGGACGTCGGCGAGCCAGCGGCCCTCACCAAGGCGGATGGTTCCTACACCCTTATTCCTCCTCATGCCGGGACCTTCACGATCCGTGAAGTGGTCACCCCCGGTATGCGTCAGACTTTCCCACCGAGCGGAGCTCACGTCGTCCAATACAACGGCGTGACCCCCTTGGCTGGTTATAACTTTGGGAATTCCGAATCTGCGGACTGGGGGGATGCCCCGGCTCCTTACCCAACCACCCGTGCAAATAGTGGTGCTTACCACGGTCAAACCGATGGGTTGATGCTCGGGGTCCTTTGGGATGCGGAACAAGACGGGCATCCGTCTCTGAACGCCGACGGTGACAACCTGAACGGTGTGAACGATGAAGATGGGATCGCGATCCTCACCCCGATCGTGCGAGGTGACGGCTCGAACATTCTCCAGGTCACGGTGACCAACACGACCGGCGGTGCTGCCTACGTCCAAGGTTGGGTCGACTTCAATGGGGACGGAGATTGGAACGACGCCGGTGAGAAAATCATCAGTGACTTTGTGGTCACGGGAAGCGGGGTCTTCAACATCTCGTTCACGACACCCGCCAACGCTGTCTCCTCCACCTACGCTCGTTTCCGCGTTTCGCAAGCATCAGGGCTTGGTCCGACCGGCGGAGCCACCACGGGTGAAGTCGAAGACTATCAGTTCACGATCGTCAATGGTCCTCGAACCCTTCTTCAACCCGATACTGCATCGGTAACTCGCAACAGCATTGCCAACCCGATCGATGTTTTGGCGAACGATTTTTCAATCCCAGGAGAGCCCTGGACGATTTCGGGTGTCAGCGCCAGCCAACGTGGCGGACGGGTGACCTTTGATCCGGTCGCAAACATCGTTCTCTATTCGCCACCTTTGAGCTTTATCGGTGTCGATGAGTTCACCTACACGGCGCGCACAGCCACCGGTCGAACCGAGACCGCACGTGTTACCGTGAATGTTGCAGCCCAGTTTCTAGATCCTGTGGCAGTCGATGACTCCTTTGATATTCCTACCAATTCCATCGGCTACCCACTGAATGTTTTGGCGAACGACATCGAAGGCCGAGGAGGGGCGTTGGTGATTACGAACGTCACTACGCCTAGCCAAGGAGGTGGCGTCACGATCGGATCGGGTGGTCAAAGCATTCGCTACACCCCGCGCCGCGATTTTGGTGGAACGGAAACCTTCCAATACACAGCAACCGACGCTACTGGAAAGACGACCACTGCCAAGATCACAGTCCACGTAACTCCAGGAGCTAGAAACGACGATACGGTCGAATTCAGCTTCGGCTTCTTCGACCTAGCAGGAAACGCGATCACCGAAATTCGTCAAGGGGAGCAGTTTGTTCTCGGCGTCTATGTTGACGACCTGCGTCCTGAACGAGGGCAAGCTCAAGTACCACCTGTCAACGTTGTCGATCCCGGCGTGTTCGCTGCTTACCTGGACATCCTTTACAGCAGCGGGCTCGTATCCCCTGCCGCTCCATCGCAAAGCAGCCCCCTCGATTTCGAGGCGATGTTCTCTGCCCCCTACACCACGGGGTTTGAGGGAACAGCTGCGATTCCAGGTGTTATCAATGAGTTCGGTGCCTATGTTGGCAGCGGAACGATGAATCATCCGAACAGGGTTCGCGTTGGAGGCATTACCTTCACCGCAACCAACCCCGGTCTTGCTGAATTCATCGGAGACCCGGCCGACATTTCGCCTCAAACGGATGTCGTCTTCTTCAACACCGATCGAGTCGCGGTTCCCGTTTCGGAAATCCGATACGGCCGATCGTTCATCGAAGTGGTCCCGAGCGGAGTGAACTTCCCTTATGCTATGGACGATTCCATAGGCCCCATCCCTGCCGGACAACCCTCGACTCTCAACGTGTTGGCAAACGATGTCTCCGGGAGCCAGCCGCCGATTCGCATCTCCTCAGTAACGCAGCCCGCCAACGGTCAAGTCCAAATCTTCGACAATAACACGCCGTCGAATTTCGCAGACGATCGTATCATCTACACGCCGAATACGAACTTCTTCGGAACCGATAGCTTTACTTACAGGATCACCGATGCCCAAGGCTTCTCCTCCACCGCAACCGTAACGGTTCAAGTGGGTACGACAGCTCAAGTCCAAGCGGACGATGTGATCGAACTCCGACTCTCCGTCACCGACACTGCAGGAGTACCTGTCGATCAGGTCACCGTCGGCAACAAGTTCCAACTGCGAGGGTACGTCAAGGATCTAAGAACCAGTCCAACTGCAGGGGGGATCTTCTCAGCATTCCAAGACATCCTTTACAGCTCGGGGCTGGTCTCGGTGGATCGAACGGGTGATGCACCCTTCTTCGAAGTAACCTACGCAGCAGAATACTCGACCGGAACAGCAGGGGATGTCCGTATCAACGGTCTGATCAACGAAATCGGATCGGTCCAAACAGGAAATTCCCCTCTTGGAACCGCAGAGCGACTCCAGTTTATTATCACCTTCACCGCCAATGCCGTTGGAACAGCAAACTTCATTGGTGACCCAGCCGATATCAAGCCGTTCCACGATACGTTGTTCTATGAGCCGACAACTCCTCTGCAAACACGTCAAATCCGATACACCTCGGATTCGGTAATCATCGTAGGTGCAGGTGGAGTTCCTGGTGGATCTGGCGAAGGTTACTTCACCAACCCCAGCAACGCCTATGACGTCAACAACGACGGGCATGTTTCTCCGATCGACGCGTTGATCGTTATCAACAGCCTCAATGCGGGTAATGGTGGCCGCCTCAATCCTGATGGTGCTTCGGGTGAAGATGGCTATCGAGTCTACATCGATGTCGACGGCGATGGCTCCTTGACCCCGCTCGACGTTCTCTCGGTTGTCAACTACATCAACAGCGCTCCCCGCGTCACGGCACCAGCCGGTGAAGGGGAGTCGCCTGAGGGTGCACCTCTGGTCGTTCTGAATGGACCATCGAGCCAACCCGTCGAGGTCCCATTCGAAACCCACAACACTGTAAATTCCGCAGTAGCATCGCTCTATGTAGGAGAATCGGAAACCGCAGATGATGATAGCGACGAGCCGTTTGATTTTGCGAACTACATGCTGGAAGACGACGATCGAGAAGAGGATGAAGACGACCTCATCAACGCACTGCTTGGGTAAGCAGTGAGGTGTGAGCTATGAGCAGTGAGGTTTAAGGTTTAAGCCAATACCGCTTGAGACCAGTACCCTGGGACTAGCTCCGCTCCTACATCACGCAGTGGTGGTAAGACCAATGCAAGGGTGGCACGCTCAGAGCGAAGCGATGGGTGTGGTTTGGAATCGCGTAGCGATGGCAGCCCATAGCCGTGGGCTGACGCTGGGCTGTCAAAAGGTTGGTATAGACACGGGTTTTCGGACGATCCTTTTTATTCCCCAGTAGGTTCTTCCGTCCGACCGGGGCTCGCCCCCGTCGGGCACCGCTTTGGCGCCCTAGAACGCGCCGCGCTTTTAGATCTCCGCTCCCCTCGCCCCTTTTAGGGGAGAGGGGCTGGGGGTGGCCTGACGCATCGATGGTAAGGAGCCTCCCATTGCATATCCCAGGGCTTCGCCCTGGGCTGGTAGAAACGCCCTTTCAGGGCGAAAACCGGGACCATTTTTGACTTCGATAACCCAGCCTATCCTCCCCAGCTTACCTCCGATGCGTCAGGCCAGGCTGGGGGTGCAGATCTAAAGCGCAGCGAGTGCCAGGGCACCAAAGCGGTGTCTGGTGGGGCGAAGCTCCCCCTCAGGTAGGAAGAGGCTCTCGAATGGTTGTGGGGGCTTTTATTGGAGGCGTTGTTTAACGGAATAAACTCCGTTCTACATTACTCCCCCAATTCCTTCTTAGCCCGCTCGACAAGTTCCTTCGCCCAAGGCTTATCGGAGAATAGCTCTACCATCGCTCGAAGCCATTTCGCCTTCGCGCTCGAACTCAAGTGGGAATCGGCCCAGTCCATTTGCTCCTTCAGCGATTTCGATGCTTGATTCTGATTCACTTTCCTTGACGCGTAGATCTCTTCCAAAGCTCGTTTCGCTTGTGTCACGTAGACGCGACTGCGATCCGAGAGTGACTCGTCATTTTCAAACATCACGAGAAAAGCTTCCAACTTTTGCGTCGCGGCCGTTACCCCGATGCTCTGCGCATTGAGGCACTCCAGATACGCTTGCTCGATCGCTTCCAATTGGTCTGCGTTGCCCCGACGCGCTTTCCGTTGAAGCTGCCTTACCGTTCGGATGGCTTCCGCTTCTTGAATCACCGCCTCTGCATCTTCAACCCTTGGGTCGTTTGGAAATCGTTCCTTGAAACGAACGGCGACATCTTCCAAAGCGAGCCATTCGTCTTCGTCGTTCGCCGCGATCGCTTGTTGGATCTCAGCATGCAATCGGTTAGCGCTGGGGCCCTGCAGCATATAGATCAAAAATCCGATGCAACCGAGGAGAAGAACCGCGAGCGTACCGATTGCGATCCAGTGGGAGGTGCTCTCCTTTTCTTCCAAAGTATGGAAGGAAACCGAAGAGCGAGTTCGCACATCGTCATCCACCTCGGTGAAGGATGTGTTGCCGATACTTCCAATGCCACTAGGGAACTCACCCGTTATGGAAGGAGAAATTTGGTTGCTTTGCTCCCCTTGAACCACGGTCGGATCGTGGGGGCCCGCCGAGGCGAAACCAGGAGAAGCGACTTTCGTGACCTCATCTCTGGCTGCCGGCACGGCATCGACCTCAAGCTGAATCTCTTCCGGCCTTTCCTCCTGCTTATTCTCGGACGGACTACTTACATCCTTGGTACCATTGGAAATCGTCTTGCCATCCTCCGAATCTATTTCTTGCAGAATCGAAGAAGACTCGTCCAGATCGATACTGGTGAGTTCCCGAAGCTTGCCGACATCCTCGTGGGGCTTGGGTTTGGCTTTCGGAGGCTTACGTTTGAGCCCCATCTTCATCGACTGAAAGCGGTTTCCCACCACCAAGCTGGTGGGGGGGCGTTTGGAGGGGGAGCGTTCGAGAAGCTCTTCGATCAGAGAAGCCATCTCCACGGGGACGTGAGGTGCGACGTCGGCCAATTTGGGGTAGGTGCTATAGCGAACATTGAAGAGAACCTCGGGGATGCTCTTCCCCTGAAACGGAGCTCGACCGGTTAAGGCTGCGTAGCAAACGCTTCCCAGCGCGTAGAGATCGCTTCGAACCGTGACCGGTTTCCCCTCCGCTTGCTCAGGTGCCATGAAATCAGCGGTCCCAACAACAGAACCTTCGACCGTGGAATCAGAAGCACCGAAAAGACGTGCGATCCCGAAATCGGTAAGCTTCACATTACCTTGCGAGTTGATCATCAGATTGGCGGGCTTCAAATCCCGGTGGATCACGCCGAAATCATGCGCATGCTTCAACGCACCACAGACCTCGATCGCGATATCGAGGACTTGCTCCCACGGTAAAGACTTCTCGTGCCGAAGAAGCTGTTGCAGGTTTTCACCATCGACATACTCCATCGAATAAAAGAGGAGCCCTTTTTCCTCACCGAATCCAATCAGTTGAACGATCGCCGGATGTTTTAGCTTGACGAGGGTTTGGATCTCCGCATCGAAGCGGCGCCGAAACCGTTGGTGCTGAGCCATCGCGGATGCGATCACCTTGACCGCCACAACCGCCCCTGTTTTTGCATGGATAGCCTTATAGACCGTCCCCATCCCCCCCTGCCCTAAGACATCGGTAACTCGGTAGGGGCCGATGGTTTCGAAATCGAGACGATTTCCCCCTGGCTGCCGCGAAGGCTGGTCTGTACTCACGACAACTCCTGTTGGGATGGGGAGTCGGTAAGCAACGATTCGATCTGGTCAACCGCCAGTCGTAGAGACTTAGCCGCCATCTGGAAATTCATATGACCGGAAACCTCGGGTTGGATCTCAAGAAACAAGTTCGTCGCAGCCTTCAGCTTGGAAAGTTTCTTACGAGCGGTTTTCAAATAGAGCTGGATATCAGCGGCTTCGAGAGGAGGACCGAGGGCGAGCATATAGTCGTATAGGACGCGATGAACCTCGGCCAGTTCTTCATCTTCGGCTGCTTCGTCGGAATGTTTCAAAAAGGTTCGAACCATCCAAATCGAACTCAATTGCCGATCGATGGCTCGCATCCGGTCAGAGTCTTTCAAGTCACTGATATCTTGCATACGAAGGTTGGGGGAATTCTACGGTAACGGGCAATGCGATGCTACGAACTAGAACGGTTCACGTTCTCATCCGCTAGGGGCATTATAGCTGGAAGGAGGTAGAAGATCAGGCTTGAGGGGTGAGGCTTGAGACTTGAGGAAGAAGAGAGCTTCGCGTGGCATGGGCGTCTCGCCCATGTTTGGCCGACGCGTAAGCGAGGCCCGAAAATCACAACCCGTGGCGTAAGCGAGGGATAGCACTGGCAACCAGGCATCCCATGCCAGGTATCGCAACACGCCCTTCGTGCCTCAGGGACGTGCCACGATTTCCGGCTAAGGGCTAAGTGTGGGCTGTCAAAAAGTTGTGGTTGACACTGCTTTTTGAATGCTCAGATCTGTTCCTTTTTTATCCGCAGGAGACTCAGAGAATCGCAGAGGAGAACTCGAGGGTAAGTTTTGCATCCTCTGGTATCCCGAAGGGATTACAGCCATTAGCCGGTGGTCAGCGCAGCGCCACCACCGGTGAATCGTGAAGAGGCGCCAACGATCCCGGAGGGATCGCAGAAGCGTCAAAGTTAGCAGCAGCGAGCGAGAAACTCGGCCGATGTTTCAGACACTCCAACCCCTCACCCCCGGCCCCTCTCCCCGAAACGGGGCGAGGGGAGCAGAGTTCTAAAGCGCGGCGCGTTCTAGGACGCCAAAGCGGTGTCCGACGGGGGCGAGCCTCGATCGGACAAGAGGCGAATCGACGGAACGAAACTTGCGCAAACCTAAATCCTCACGATACCAACTTTTTAACAGCCCAGGCCACGTGCACTCGCGACGTTGTCCCTCGCTTACGCCACGGGTTGTGATGCGAGGACGCTTCGCGTCCTTCCCCTACTATGCGCCAGCGCGATTCCCTTCACTCATCCGCAAAATCAGGGTACGAACGATCTCGTTCGTTGATAATCCATTCATCGATTGGCCAAGTGACCGAGATGCTCGGGTCATCCCATCGCATCCCTCGATCGTAGGAGGGATCGTAGAACTCGCTCATCATGTAGAGAACGTCGGAGTGGTCACGGAGGGTCTGAAACCCATGGGCGAACATGGGGGGAACATACAGTGAGCGGCGATTCTCGGCGCTTAGCTCGATCCCGAAGCTTTTTAAATAGCTGGGAGAGTCCCGGTTCAAGTCGACGATCACGTCCCAAATCGCACCGGAAATGGCACGAACTACTTTTGCCTCCGGACTGGGTTCGGCTCGCCAATGCATCCCCCGAACAGTTCCTCGCTTAGCATTGTGCGCGATGTTGCACTGCGCAACACGAGCCACGAGCCCCAAAGCTTGGAACTCTTTCTCACAATACGACCGAGCGAAAAAGCCGCGATCGTCTTCGCGGCGTTCGAGTTCGAGAATGTAGGCACCTTGGAGTGGCGTTGGAAGAAACTTCATGACACGACGTGAACCTCAGGAATCGGAACGATAAACTTCCCCCCCCATTCTCGGATCACGCTCATCTGGCTGACGATCTCTTGCTGAATATTCCAGGGGAGGATCAACACGTAATCTGGCTTCGCTTCGACGAGTCGTTCAACCGGGTGAATCGGTATGCGACTTCCTGGGAGAAACTTTCCATGCTTGTAGGGATTTCGATCGACGACAAAATCGAGGAAGTCTTCTCGGATGCCACAGTAGTTGAGGAGCGTGTTCCCCTTCCCAGGAGCACCGTACCCTACCACGCGTCTCCCCTCTTCCTTCGCATCGCTCAGGAAGCGAAGGAGCTTTCTCTTGGTCCCGCGAACGCGATCGCCAAATGCTTGATAAGCTTCGATGCGATCGAGTCCACGAGAACGCTCCTCCTCGATCAATCGAGTAACCCGATCGCTCGCAACACGCGGATCGTTCTCATGAGCCACGAACATCCGAAGGGATCCACCGTGGGTGGGTAATTCTTCGACATCGACCAGCTTGAGTCCTTGCGAAGCGAAGAGATGCTCATCCGCGAGCAAAGTGTGATAACAGTAATGTTCGTGGTAGATCGTGTCGAATTGATTCCGTTCGATCAGACGCATCACGTGTGGGATCTCGATCGTGATCGTCCCGTTCTCGCGGAGGAGCAACTTCATCCCACCAACGAAATCGTTGATGTCGGGAACGTGACCAAAAACATTGTTGGCGATGATCAAGTCGGCCTTCCCCCGTTCACGGACGATCGTTTCGGCGACTTGCCGACTCAGAAACGCGACAACCGTCTCAACACCTCGCTCGCGTGCAGCGACTGCCACGTTCGCTGCGGGATCGATTCCAAAGCAAGGTATCTTTCGCTCGACGAAATACTGGAGCAAGTACCCGTCGTTGCTCGCGATTTCAATGACTTGGCTGGAATCACTCAAACCAAAGCGATCGACGGCCATCGCAGCATAAGCCTTCATATGCGCAAGCCACGAATCGGAGAAAGAGGAGAAGTAGGCGTATTCGGTGTAGATTTCTTCCGGGGAAACGTCCGCATCAAGCTGCATCAACCAACAATGAGTACAGACTTTAGCATGTAACGGATAGAATTTCTCCGGTGCATAGAATTGTTCTGAAGAAACGAGAGACTCGCAAGGTGGTTGCGCCCCGAGATCGACAACGCTTTGCACCAGCGGATGCTGGCAATGACGACAGGTGATACGCTGCGTTTGGGAATGAGCCGCGAGGGAGTGGTTCATGTCGGAATGTTTTTTGGGGAGATAGTGATAGGGAAAAGGATCGCGAATAAGGAAATTTGTCGTCAGTCGTCGTAGGGTGTGTGAAGTGGTCGCTATTTCCAGCTCCGTTTCGAAGGCAAACCGAGCAATCTTTTCCATCGCGACCACCTGAGCATCCTAGGCGACCACGGAACACACCGGATGTGTAGTTGGAAGCTGCGAGCTAAAAACTTAGTTGTTGTCCCTAGCACTTCTACCCCTCACCCCCAGCCACTCTCCCCTAAAAGGGGCGAGGGGAGCGAGATCTGGCTTCAACACTCAACACTCAACACTCAACACTCAATGCTCAATGCTCAATGCTCATCCCTCATTAAACTTCCGATACACACTTTTCGAAGGTGCGCCGGTGAGGTGTTTTTCGTAGCCGTCCTCCAAGGCTCGTTTATAGATCGCGAGGGACGCGTCGAAGGCTTGTAAGGTTTCGTCGATGTCGGTGTCGGTGTGCGTGTAGCTCACGAGGAGGGAGGTCATGAGGATCCCGCGTTGAATGGTCTCCTGCAGGAGGAGGGACCGCATTCCTTGAGATCGATTACCGTCCCGATCGAGGGTCGCGACAACGAGGCAGAAAGGCTTTCCTTCGATCCAAACATAGTCGGTGAGACCGTGGGATCGGATAATCTGAGTCCCCTCTTCTTGCAGGCGACCTCCCAACCGTGTCAATGTCTCGATGACCGGTTCTCGTTGATAGGTTCGTATCGTTGCGATCGCTGCGGCAAGCGCATGAGTCTCACCACCATGCGTTGTTGAAAGGAGGAACACCCGTTCTTTATCGTGATGAAGCCCCCCTAGTTCCATGTAGCATCGCTTTCCGGCAAGAGCGGAAACGGCAAATCCATTCCCGAGCGCTTTCCCCCAGCAACTTAAATCAGGGATGACTCCGTAATATGTTTGGCCTCCTCCGTTGTGCCATCGAAACCCGGTGATCATTTCATCCAGAATGAACAAAGCACCATGGGTATGGCAAAGGTGTTTCACCCCTTCCAAAAACCCTGGCGCTGGGTCCTCGTACTTCGCAACCTCCAGGATCAAACCCGCGATCTGGTTGGGATAGGTGAGGAAGAGTTGCTCAACACTTTTCAGATCGTTGTAGCGAAACGTCTTTGTCATCGACTTGGTCGATTCGGGTATTCCTGCGTCGAGGGGTGTTGTCCCCATGAACCAATCGTTGGTGGCGAAGAAAGGTTGATCGCTACAGCAGGCAATATAATCACGGCCGGTTACAGCTCTTGCGATTTTCATCGCGCCGGTCGTCGCATCGGAACCATCCTTACAGAACTTCACCATCTCAGCCCCTGGGACCAGCTCTAGGAACGCTTCGGCCGCTTCCACTTCGATGGAAGATGGGCGGGTGAAGTTCGAGCCCTTTTCCAGTTCGGCACGGACAGCGTCGACGACGGCGGGGAAGGCATGGCCGAGGGCCACCGCCCGGTTCCCCTGCCCGTATTCGATGAACTCGTTCCCGTCGACATCCCATACTCGCCCCCCTTTTCCACGGGCGATGAACCCTGGCGAAAGCTGAGGGTATTGGTCATCCCCTTTGGCGTAGGTGTGGCAACCACCGGGGATCAAGCGATGGGCTCGTTCCCGAAGCAAGTTCGATTTTTCAAAGCTCAGAGGCTTAACACTCTTCGGAGGGGGATTCATTTCAAGGCCCCTTCTTTCTGGCACGACTCCTCGAACTGGGCGATCTGTCCCAACGAGAAGGTTCGCATTGCGTCTGGTGTGAGGAGCCACTGTTGATACCATTTTGCGGTTTCTCGAATCGAGCGATGGACATCCCAGATCGGTTTCCAATTCAATTCCCAAAGGGCTTTATCGATCGAGAGTCGCAAGATCCCAGCTTCGCGCGGGGCGTTCGGGTCGCTTTCGTTGATCCACTCGCCGCTCCCCCATTCTTGGAGAAAGAGGTCGACCACTTGATGGACTGGGATTTCGTTCCCTGCAACCGGCCCGATGTTCCAACCGCTACAAAACTTCGGATCATCGGTCGTTAGGAGGCGGTGGGCGATGGTCAAGTAACCGTGGAGGGCTTGGAGGACATGCTGCCAAGGGCGATAAGCGTGTGGGCTTCGAATTTTAATCGACTCTCCCTTGCTAAGCGCTTTTACCATATCGACGATCAGTGCGTGTTCGGTCCAATCCCCTCCGCCGATCACGTTACCAGCCCGTGCCGAGGCGATCTTGATCCCATGTTGAGAGAGTTTGTTGGGATGAAAGAAAGAGTCGCGGTAAGAGCGTATCACCAATTCCGCCGCCCCTTTGCTTCCTCCGTAGGGGTCGTGCTCTCCCATCGCGTCGCATTCGCGATAGCCCCAGATTTGTTCTCGATTCTCGTAGCATTTGTCGCTCGTGATCAAGAGGGCGCTGCAAGGCTTATTCCTCAATCGGATCGCTTCCAGAAGATGGGCGGTCCCCATCACGTTGGTGGAAAAGGTTTCGATCGGGTCTTGATATCCCGCTCGAACGACCGTTTGGGCAGCTAGGTGAAGGATCAGGTCAGGATTCGATTTTTCAATCGCGGCGGCCAGCTTGTCCGTTTCCCGCAAGTCGGCTTCGATCGAGCATCCCAAGAGTTCGGAGACTTGGCTCTGAGAAAAGTGGTTGGGTTGGGTGGGAGGGGGTAGAGAGTACCCGGTCACTTTGGCTCCCAAATGGTGAAGCCACAAAGAGAGCCAACTCCCTTTGAATCCGGTGTGTCCGGTTAGGAAGACCGACTTACCCTGAAACATCTTACCGAACATTCCGTCCTCTGAAAGTTTGAAGTTTGAAGTCTGAAAAGGGGCTTCGCCCCTAGGATCTCGCTCCCCTCGCCCCTCTTAGGGGAGAGGGGCTGGGGGTGAGGGGTAGGGAGTGCCAGTAACAAAAACCTCGTTGGAAACCGCGTACTTCACGCTCCCC
>CAYMXM010000042.1:0-4450 GCA_964394065.1 uncultured Pirellula sp.
CCTCGCTTACGCCACGGGTTGTGATTTTCGGGCCTCGCTTACGCGTCGGCCAAGCTACCCAAACACTTTATATTCGCGCCGATGCGTCAGGCCACCCCTTTGGGGAGGGTTACGCTAGTAGAATTTCATCCGCCGCTCGCCTAACTTGATCCGCACGCAACGCAACTATGACGGCACGAAGATTATTAAAAGCTGGTGAAGCGATCCGAGAAGTGGTCTCCATGGCCATTCTTACGGAGCTGCGCGACCCACGGGTCAAGAACGTTACGGTCTTAGGGGTCGAGGTCGCTCCCGATATGCGGGAGGCGAAAGTCATCGTCAGCATCATGGGGAACAAGACCCAGCAATCGACCAGCATGCGCGGGTTGCAAAACTCCGCAGGTTTCTTGCAGTCCCGGATCGCGGACCGAATCGACACCCGTTACACTCCGAGATTATCCTTCGTCCTCGACGACGGGATCAAGAAGTCGATTGCGGTGACGCAGATCCTTGAGCAAATCGCGGCGGAACGAGAAGAAGCCAACAACGCGTCGCCAGCAGAAACAGACTCGAGTTCTTCCTCAAATGAGAGTCCCCCATCGGACGCGACAAACGAAAGCTAAGGCGTCGTCCCCTACAAGCCCCCACCTATCAATGGAGTCTTCGGTTTTGCAATAACCAAACGACTTCGATCCATTGGATTTAGATCACCGATATGAGCAGCAGATCCGACAAACTAGAGCAGTTGCACAAGTCCTTAAAGAAGCACTTTAAGTATGTGGAAGACCGGACGGAACGGAATGTTCTAGAGACTCTTCTCTACGCTTGCTGCCTGGAAGATACCAAAGCAGAACTTGCAGACGAAGCTTTTGCAAAGCTTCAGCAAACCTATTTTGACTGGAACGAAGTTCGCGTAACCACGGTGATCGAACTGAGCGAAGTCTTGAGCAACCTCCCCAATCCAGCCGCTGCTGGGGGACGCGTTCGTCGAAGCCTTCAGTCGCTCTATGAGTCTCGCTATCAATACGATATCGACGATCTCAAGAAAGCGAACTTGAGCAAGGCGACCGAAGAGATTCAAGCTTGGCAAGGGGTAACCCCCTTCGTATCGCACTATGTTTCTCAACAAGCCCTCGGCGGTCACTCCATCCCAGTCGATGGATCGATTCTCAACGCCATGATGGGCTTGGAGATTCTCACAGCTGCCGAAGCCGAGAAGAAATCGATCCCTGGTGTTGAACGAGCGATTCCGAAGAACAAGGGATCGGAGTTCGGGAACTTGCTTCATCAGTTCGCCGTCGAGTTGGCCTCCAATCCAAAGAACTCGGCAGTGGTGGCCGTATTCAAGGACTTCGGCCTCACCCCCAAAGTACCAGCAGTCGTAGAACAAGCTCCTCCGAAGAAGAAGACTGCACCTCCTGCTGCCCCGGCGGGAATGCCTCCCGCGAAGGTTGCGTCTCCCAAAACCGCCAAAGTGGAACCTGAACCAAAGGCTGCACCTGCGAAAGGTGCAGCCAAGAGCGCCGCACCTGTGAAAGCAGATCCCCCCAAGAGCGTGAAGGGGACGAAGGAAGAGCCCAAGGTCGAGAGCAAGCCAGCGACCAAAGCAAAGGATGCAACCAAGGATACAAAGTCGAAGCCTGACACCTCGAAGGGAACCGCAAAAGGTGCAACGACTTCGAAGGCTACCGACAAGACTGCCAAGGGAGATTCGGCAGCGAAGTCGACTCCGAAGAGCAGTTCCGGCAAGCCCAAGGCAGAGCCCGCCAAATTGAAGGCTAGCGAAAAGCCTAGCAAGGGAGATGCGAAGAAACAAACGGCAGCACCGAAGAAGCCAGCCAAGATGGCGAACAACGTCAAAATAACCAAAAAGAAACCCAAGTAATATCGATTGAAACGGGAGTTCCACGATGGCAGGTCACTCGCAGTGGGCAAATATCAAGCACCGAAAGGCAGCGGTAGATGCAAAGCGAAGCAAACTTTGGAGCAAGCTTTCCAAAGCGATTATCGTCGCTGCGAAGTTAGGGGGAGGAGACCCCTCTGCCAATATCCGGCTCCGAACCGCGATTCTTGACGCGAAAGCGGTATCTCTTCCGCGTGACAATATCGAGCGCGCGATCAAGAAGGGGACGGGGGAGATCGCTGGTGGTGATGTCGAAGAAATTCTCTACGAAGGGTACGGACCGGGTGGAGTCGCAGTCCTTTGCGACATCATGACCGACAACAGAAACCGCACCGCTCCCGAGATCCGCAAGCTCTTTGATTCGCACGGCGGCAAACTCGGTTCGACGAACTGCGTCGCCTATCTGTTCGAACGAAAAGGGGTGATCTCGATCAAACAGTCGGCGGTCGAATTGGAATCACTGATGGAGATCGCATTGGAAAACGGTGCTGACGATGTCACCGAGAGTGGTGAGTACTTTGAGCTGACTTGCACTCCGGAAGCGTATACCGGATTGGTCGAAGCTCTCGAAGCGCAATCGATCGAAACGGAGACGAAGGAAGTAACTCGCGTCCCGAGCAACACGGTAGAGGTCGATTCCGACACGGCTCTCTCGGTGATGAAGTTGCTAGAAAAGCTAGAAGACCACGACGACGTCCAAACCGTCTCGTCGAACGTGAACTTCACCGAAGAACAACTAGCATCGTTCCAATAATGTAGAACGGAATTCATTCCGTTAAACAACGCCCCCAATAAAAGCCCCACCCCGCGCCGTAAGCCCGCCCCCACCCCAGGGCCCACAAAGCCCCCCGCAAAAAGCGAGAGGCTCTCAACACCAGAAGTGGCACTTGAAGGGCCCTGAGTTGGAAGTGGGCTCGCCGTGCAGGTAGGGGCTTTGGATGGAGACGTTGTTTAACGGAATGAATTCCGTTCTACATTGGAGCTACCTCTTTTCCGTGTATTCTGTGTCTTCCGTGGTTCCCTCTTCTCACACTTCAAACTTCTGACTTCAAACTTCTCCCATGGCTAGCGCAATTCAAATCGAACGATTGAACGCATCGAGTCCCGATTTTGCGATCGCCATTGGGAAGCTGCGCAAGAAGCTAAGCCCAGACGGTTCTATCGTTTCCCCGCGTGGCCGCGAGTTGACGATGAAGGTCTTCGGGGAACCACTAACACCCGCCCAAGTCGTCGAGCGGATCTGCACCGACATTCAAAAGAGAGGAACGGAAGCTGTCCTCCACTACGCTCGATTGCTCGACAATCCCGATTCGAACGAATCCAACCTGCGAGTCCCCCTCGAACGCCTAGAAGCAGCTCATGCCTCCGCAGCTCCCGAGTTCCTCGCAGCAGTACGACGAATCCGCTCGAACATCGAAACTTTTCAAAAAGGGATACTCCATAAGAGCGTCACTCTGCATCCCCAGCCCGGTGTGACCCTTGAACAACGATACACCCCTCTGCATCGGGTCGGAATATGCGTTCCAGGTGGAGCTGCTGCTTATCCATCGACCGTACTGATGACTGCAGTTCCTGCCCAATGCGCAGGAGTGGACGAGATCGCCATCATCGCTCCTCCCACCCCCCTCGGTGCTTACAACAACGACATGCTCGCCGTCTGCCACGAGCTTGGGATTCGGGAGGTCTACGCTGTGGGTGGGGCTCAAGGAATCGCGTCACTAGCTTATGGCATCCCTGAGATCCCCGCAGTCGACAAGATCGTCGGACCGGGAAACCTTTTCGTCGCTCTTGCGAAGCGATTCGTCTACGGTCACGTCGACATCGATTCGATTGCGGGTCCGAGCGAGGTCGTCGTCATCGCGGATGAGACCAGCAATCCTCAGTTCGCAGCATCCGACGTGTTAGCGCAAGCGGAACACTCACCCGGTTCGAGCATCGTCGTCAGCTGGGATAGCGAGATGCTCGATAGGATCGAACAAGCGATCATCTCGCAGCTCGCAAGTCTAGAAAGGGCCGAGTTGACGATCGCGTCGTTGAACGATTTTTCTGCATTGATCCTTTGTGAGAACGAGGATCAAGCATGTGAAGTGACCGATAGCATCGCACCGGAACATCTTCAAATCGCGATCGAGAATCCGCGTCGTTTGCTTTCGAAGATCCGGAACAGCGGAGCGACTTTTCTCGGCCCTTATTCTCCCGTCGCGCTGGGAGATTATGCCGCAGGCCCTTCGCACGTGTTACCGACGGGCGGAACAGCTCGTTGGGCGTCAGGTCTTTCGTCGAACCATTTTCTTCGATCGAGCAGCGTGATCGAATACGATCGCGAATCGCTCGAAGGAATCACCAAGGAGATCGGTCTCATCGCCGATAAAGAAGGACTTACGGCGCATAAGATGAGCGTAGAAGTTCGAAGTTCAATGTAGAACGGAATTCATTCCGTTAACCGCCACCTCCATTCAAAGCCCCTGATGCCAGCTACGCCCGCCTCCAGCTCAGGGCCCTTGAAGCCCCAGCCGGCAGCAAGAGGCTCTTGCCACCAAAGGGGCACTTGAAAGAGCCCTGAGATGG
>CAYMXM010000042.1:4550-17643 GCA_964394065.1 uncultured Pirellula sp.
ATGTAGGCTCACCGTGCGGGTAGGGGCTTTGGATGGAAGCGTTGTTTAACGGAATTCATTCCGTTAACCGCCGTCTCCATTCAAAGCCCCTGATGCCGGCTACGCCCGCCTCCAACTCAGGGCCCTTGAAGCCCCAGCCACCAAGCGAGAGGCTCTCACCGCCGAAGGGGGCACTTGAAAGAGCCCTGAGATGGATGTAGGCTCACCGTGCGGGTAGGGGCTTTGGATGGAAGCGTTGTTTAACGGAATGAATTCCGTTCTACGTTGGGGGAACTTCAGTTTTGTTGCTTCGAGAAACTCTTGGCTACCAAGCGGAGTACATCTGCGGTTCCTAGGGATGTGTATACGACCGAATCGATTTCGATTCCTTTCGAGTCGATAGGAATACCAAGCTTCTCCCGAACCGTAGCGGTCAGTTCCACACCTTCTAGCTTTCCGTTCTTGTCCAAATCATATTCCTTCAACAAGTTCATCCAGAACTCCACGACCTCTGGATTGATGAAATGACCTTGTTTGGGATCCTCAAGGAGCAACCGAATCATCAGGTCGTAAACGTACAGCTGATAAGCCGATTGAAAGGAATCGGATTCCGACTTCGAAAGACCGAGTTCATATCCTCGGATGTCTGAGAGCTTAGGAATCACCTCCTTAATGACTTGCTCCGAAGAGAAATAATTCTCTATCACTCTACGGGCACTGTATCCTGATCTATCCAGCAACTGATGAGTGACATCCTGCGAGTCACCTTCCCCTCGTATCTTCTTGTATTCCTTCCACATATTCAATGCATGCGGATGGGCTGCGAAGAGGATCTGAACAAAGGCATCTTCATATTGGTTCTTCAAACCCGAACTCTCATACGTGGTCAAACGACGTAAAAAATCGGTCTCCGCGCTTACAATCGTTCGGGAAAAAGGATACATCCATCTGAAAGCATCACTATTGCCGAAGATTAATTCTTCCCGACTCCAGATCCGTTGCTCTCTACTCCCATGCCCGCGTCCCAAATCCAAGCGGCATTTGAGCAAATCCGAAGGACGCTGAAGGAGCTGCAACACGCGCTCGCTCAATTGGTCGTCCCATATCGGTTCCCCCGCTTCTCTACGGGAGTCTTGAAGGCGAGAAAATGCGAGAAACCGCACAGAGGAATCGGTCTGATCATCGAAAAGAAGCTCGAATGCTACCTTCGACCAATAGGCGTTTAACTCCGTGTACGGATCGGTGAGCCTCGCATAATAGGCAAAGAGCATGGGACGCATTTTCTGTGCGAAATGGGGAGAAGCGTCCGCAAACTGTTCCGTACGCTTCGACCATTCAAGTGGGGACCCCGAAAATGCGGAAGCAACACCATAAATAGGCTCCTGCGGAATGCCCCGGATCAACTCACCGGTTGCGCTCCGACCCGGGAGCGGTCGGCGAAACCTACCTAGCTCCAGCGTTCCTCGATACAACCCAAAAATCGCCAGTTGCAAATCCTTTGAGTTTTCCTCTCCATGCTTCAAGCCATAGCGCTCTACCCAATGGACCATCGGACTCCCCTGCCACTGAGGGTACAATCCTGAGAGTGCGATAAGGAGTCGTTGTCGATCTTCGTGGGATGACCGGTCGAGTTCCTGAACGATTCTCACGTCCATCCAGGCCCTCTTGGTAAGTGGTCCCAAATACGTGAGAACACCCATCTTCAGACTGGACTCCAGAATTCTCTTCTCATCCGCGAGATTGCATTTTTCAGCTTCGACCAAGACAGAGAGCGACTTTGCAGCGATGCTCCACAGCTCTAAGGACGTTTCCCGTTCAAGGGTCGACAATAGCTCGGATTTGGTTCTCCCCTGATACATCGGCTCATCCCCCGGGGGAAGTCTTTGAGTTGGAGTAGGCGCAGGCGAAGACCTAGCAATAGAAGTAGAAGCAGGGGGAGGGATTGGAGCATGGGCTTCGGCTAGAGGTCTTACAGAACTTTCCAGGACCGTTTCCGTTGGCGGTTCTGCCTTGGTCGACGCTCCTTGCCGCACGCGCGCAATAATCGTTTCCCCATCCCGAATCGAGAAAGTCCCATTCTCGATCTCTACCGAACTACTCGGTGCGGCGAGTTCAAGCGTATAAACTCCGCTCTTCAGTTTCGTCACGGTGTTTCCCGGCTCGATTGATAGCTTCTGCTCGACCTCCCCACTCTCTTTCTTGATCGAAATAGCTGTCTCAGGAAGTTCGGATTCGATCACCAGCTGTCCATTCTTCGAGTCCAAGATGAGAGACCAGCCAAACCAAATCGCAAGGGGCAATGCAGCCGCTGCGATCGCGATCCCTACCCATCTTTTGCCTCCACCCTTCGAAGATGTCTCCGGCATTCGCAGGATCGAAAATGCCGAGAGCTCTTCCTCGAAATACGAGGGAGCAGCAGATTGAGCCGATTGTAGAAGGCTCGACAGGTTAGCTCCTTCGGAGTGTGGCTGGAGCAACTCAGCAACGTGTGCCGCGCTTGCAGGACGTTGCTTCGGTTCGGTCGCGAGGAGTGCGTCCACCGTGTTGCAAAGGGACTCCGGTGCATCGGTGCGCAATGCTTTAAGCTTCGGCGGGCGATGGTCGGCTAGGAGACGTAGTTTCTCGATCGGTGAAAGGTTGGGAGTGATCGCCAGAGGAGCGCGGCCGCAGAGGAGTTTAAAGAGAGTGGCCCCAAGGCTGTAGAGATCGGCTCGATAGTCGACCGCTCCGCATCGTTCGGCTTGTTCCGGGGCCATGTAGTCGAGCGTTCCTAAGAACTGCCCGATCGTCGTCAACTCGCTCGCCGGTCCATCCCAACGATCCATCATCGCCAATCCAAAGTCGAGAACTTTGACGTTCCCAGCCTCGTCGAGCATCACGTTGGAGGGTTTGATATCCCGATGAACGACTCCTTCGCCGTGCGCATAAGAAAGAGCAAGCGCGATTTGCCGCCCGATCTCAGCGACGTCAGCGATGGGGATAGGAACCTTCGACTTGCTGATTCGAGCAAGGTCTAAACCTTGGACATGTTCCATCACCAGGTAGAGAATATCACCGTATCGTTCGTCCCGATGGCGCCCTGCATCGGTCGCTCCGATAATGGATGGATGGCGCAGTCGCCCCGCAGCATGGATCTCTCGTTCGAATCGAGCTTGGCTCGCTGCTGTGTGGTGGTGGAGATGGATGAGTTTCAACGCGACATTGCGGCGAAGAACCGTATGTTCGGCCAGAAAGACCGTTCCCATTCCGCCAACTCCCAGCGTATCGAGCAATTGGTAGGGTCCGATCCTGGTTCCTTGAGGGAGTATTAAGAAAGGGGAGGGCCCGATGGTTCGGGATTTTTCCTTTTTGGGTCCTGGTTCCGAAGGAGCAGAGGAGGACTGGCTGATTCCCCGAAGTGGGGCAACGAGGGAGTCTTCGGAGGGACGTATCTCGATTTCTTGCAGAATGGAGCTGCAAACGGAGCATTCGAGTAGGTGGAGTTCGACCTGTTTGGAGGTCGAATCGGAGAGGCGACCATCCCAATAGAACTGCAGCGTCTCTTCGGAGAAGCAATCGGTCTGAATCATCGCTTGGTCCATCAGGTGGATTCCTTGGGATAGAGTGGTGAAAGGTTTACTCTATACTAGGACGGCTGGGGTGTGACAGAAATTATCGTAGGGTGGTTGAGTGGTCGCGGTCGTAGGGTGTGTGAAGTGGTCGCTGTTTCCATCTCAGATCCAGATGGCGTACCAAACAATCATTTCTATTGCAACCACATGGGTATCCTAGGCGACCACGGAACACACCGGTGGTAAGGGGGAGGACGCGAAGCGTCCCCCCATCACAACCCGACGCGTTAGCGAGGGACTGCGGTGCCAGTAAACGTCGCCCTTGTCGGGAATACTTCGGGCGTCGGGTGGCACGTCCCTGAGGCACGAAGGGCGTGCTGTGATATCTTGTATTGGATGCGTGGTTGCCAGTTCTGTCCCTCGCTAACGCGTCGGGTTGTGATTGCGTGGCCCGGGCCACGTAGTATCCGCCCAAAACTTTCCATCCTTTTATCGGCCCGATTTTATCATGACCTCCTCCAGCGGTACTCGTCCTTCGTTGATTCGGCAAGCGCAAGCGCGAAGCGATGTCGCTTGGGAGCAACTCGTTCAACTCTACACTCCGTTGATTCTCGCTTGGGGGAGAAAGCTCGGGGCGACATCAGACCAGTGCGATGATCTTTGCCAAGAGGTATTCGCTGCGGCTTCGCGGCAGATTGGCAGTTTCCGTGGAGATGGTGTGCACGGGAGTTTCCGAGGTTGGTTGTGGAAGATCACCTATCGCAAGTGGATAGATCGCTACCGTCGAGAGAAGGGATCCGTCCCTGCGATTGGAGGGAGCACGGCTGCACTGAAACTAGAGCAGATCGAGGATCCGCAGTTGGAGGATGTTCCGGAGATCAGTACTCCCGACATGGTGCAGTCCCTTCTCACTCGGGGGATGCGACTTGTTCAGAACGAGTTTCAGAAAGAACACTGGGAAGCGTTTTGGCTTTCGACTGTGGAGGGGCTCGCGACCGACCAGATCGCAGAACGACTTGGGCTGAGCACCTCCAATGTCCGACAGATCCGAAGCCGGGTTTTGCGTCGATTGAGAGATGTGCTCGGGGATTTTTAGTGAACCCAATGTAGAACGGAATTCATTCCGTTAAACAACGTCTCCAATCAAAGCCCCTGATGCAGGCTACGCCCGCTTCTAGCTCAGGGCTCTTGAAGCCCTCTGTAGGTAGTGAGAGGCTCTCGCTACCGAAGGGGCACTTGAAGAGCCCTGAGGTGGAGGTAGGCTCACCGCGCGGGTAGGGGCTTTGGATAGAAGCGTTGTTTAACGGAATGAATTCCGTTCTACAGGGGCCCTTCAAGGCGGCTCGGTGTATAATCTTTTACTAGTTGCTCCGTCCCCGCCACCTGCCAACCCACTGTTCTTTCCCCATCGCTAAATCTGATGCCTCTCTCTGCTATCGCACGATCCGTTGCAAGATTCGCGTTTTCCCTCTCTTTGATTTTGGGAGTGATCGTTGTCGGAGCGCGGGGAGCGGACGAAGAGGTTTCTGCTGGGGAAGTTCCTGCTGGCAAGGTCGATTTCAACCGGGATGTTCGGCCAATCCTTTCGGAGTACTGCTACGCTTGCCACGGTTTCGATGCGAACCATCGGGAAGCTGGGCTCCGCCTCGATACCTTCGAAGGGGCCACCGAGGAACTTTCCTCGGGAGAACATGCGATCCAGCCTGGAGACCCAGAGGCCAGCGAATTGGTCCGGCGGCTGCTGGCCGAGGACGAATACGAGCGAATGCCTCCCCCCGACAGTGGTAAAAGTCTTTCGGAAGAACAGATCGCTCTGATTCAACAATGGATTGCAAGTGGCGCCGAATACGATTCCCACTGGGCCTTCTCGGCTCCGGTCAAACCAACACCACCTGCCGATACGATCTCCAAATCGGATTGGAACAACCCCATCGACGCCTTCATTCATGAGACGTTGCAGAAACGAGGTTTAGCCCCCTCCGGCTCAGCGGATCCCGCGACCTTAATTCGACGCGTTAGCCTCGACTTGATCGGCCTTCCCCCGACCGTGGAGGAAACGGAAGCGTTCGAAAAGGATTACTCCCTCCGTGGAAGCGTCGCCTTCCGAGAACTCGTCGATCGATTGCTCGATAGCCCTCACTACGGAGAACGATGGGGACGATGGTGGCTTGATCAAGCGCGCTACGCCGATAGCAACGGGTACTCCATCGACTCTCCTCGGTCGATCTGGCTTTATCGTGACTGGGTCGTTCAAGCCTTTAACAACGACATGCCCTTTGAACAGTTTACGATCGAGCAGTTGGCGGGGGACCTTCTTCCCGACGCCACCGAATCGCAGCGGATCGCTTCTGGGTTCCATCGCAATACGCAGATCAATCAGGAGGGAGGAATCGATCCCGAACAGTTCCGCATCGAAAGCGTTTTCGATCGAGTCGCTACGACCGGATCGGTTTTCTTAGGGCTGACGGTCGGTTGTGCGCAATGCCACGATCATAAGTTCGATCCGATCACTCAAAAGGAGTATTACGAACTCTTTGCGTTCTATAACAACCAAGACGAACCTGACATCAGGGTCTACCCACCCGAGATCAACCCGAGCGCCTTGGAAGCCAAGAAACGGAGCGTAGAAGCCGAGATAAAATCCAAGCTTGATGCAGCCGTTGAAGAGATCAGCCGTTGGGAAGAAGGGTTAGACGAAACGACGAAAGAGACTCTCCCGAAAGGGGTCAAAGATGCGTTGAAACTGGATAAAGCCAAACGAAGCTTGCAACATCGCTCCAATCTCTTCGCCGCCATGCGCCGAGCCAACGGTGGGGATGCAAAAGCGATGGACCCTCTTCTAAAGAATCTCAAGGAGATCGATCAAGAGCTTGCCAAGGGAATTCCTACGATGGTTCTTCGAGAACGAAAAGAACCTCGCAAATCATGGGTCTACATTCAAGGAGACTTCACGCGTCCCGACGAAGAGGTCACTCCGGGAACCCTTTCCATTCTCCATCCCTTCCCCGAACTAGACCGATACCCAAACCGTCTCGATCTGGCGAAGTGGATTGTCGCTCCCGAAAACCCGATCACATCGCGCGTGTTGGTGAACCGCGTCTGGCAGGTCTACTTCGGGAGAGGGATCGTCGAGACGGAGAATGATTTCGGATTGCAAAGCGCCGTTCCGAGCCATCCGGAACTTCTCGATTGGCTAGCAACCGATTGGCGCGAGAACGGGATGAGCTTCAAGAAACTTCACCGACAAATCGTATGCTCGGATGTTTACACTCGGAGCTCCAAAGGTAGAGAGGATTTGGTCGATATCGACAGGGATAATTATCTTCTCGCAAGACAACATCGACTCCGACTCGACGCGGAATTGGTTCGCGACGTCGGGCTCGCCGCGAGTGGGTTGTTGACCCGCAAAGTAGGTGGAGCCCCTGTTTTCCCACCGATTCCAGATGGTGTGATGAGCCAGGGACAGGTCAAGCGAGAATGGAAAACGAGCTCCGGGGAAGATCGGTACCGAAGAGGTCTCTATACATTCATGTACCGAGCGACCCCCGCTCCATCCTTGAACGTTTTCGATGCACCGGAGGGGAACGCTACCTGCACGCGACGGAACCGGAGCAACACACCTTTGCAAGCTCTCACTTTGTTGAACGACACCGCCTTTTTTGAATTCGCCCAAGCCCTTGCGAAGATCGTTGAGGAAGAGGGAGTCGAAGCAGCGTTTCAACGATGCACGTCGCGCAAGCCGACTCCCGAAGAGTGTTCTATTCTCAGCGAACTACCACCCCTCAGCGTCGCCCGCGTTCTACTTAACCTTGATGAAACGGTAACCCGAGAATGAGTTACTCGAAACTGAACCTACAAAGCGAAACACGGCGCCATTTTTTCGAGCGTTGCGGCATCGGTGTCGGTGCGATTGCACTTCAAAATCTCCTCACCGGGGATGGACTCGGGATGGAGCCGAGTAGCAATCCGCTCGCTCCCAAGGCCCCGCACTTCGCCCCTCGTGCGAAGCGCGTGATCTTCCTTTTCATGGCGGGTGGGCCATCGCAGCTCGACATGTTGGACTACAAACCCGAGTTGAATCGACTCAACGGTCAACCGATCCCCGAAAGCTACGTTGCGGGGAAGCGGTTCGCGTTTATGGACAGCAGTCACCGAAGCGATTTGCTGGGGACTCGAAGAACCTTTGCCCAGTACGGACAGACCGGTTCCTGGGTCAGCGATCTCCTCCCCCATACCGCGAAGATCGTTGACGAGTTGACTTTCATTCGGACGTGCAAGTCGGACCTGTTCAATCATGCGCCGGCCAAGCTCTTCATGAACACCGGGACAGGTCAGTTCGGCCGTCCGAGCATGGGCTCTTGGTTTACGTATGGCTTGGGGAGCGAATGCAATGACCTGCCTGGTTTTGTGGTTCTGCAAAGTGGTCCGCGCGGGCCGCGAGGTGGTGCCGTTTTGTGGGGAAGTGGGATGTTGCCCTCGACCTATCAAGGCGTTCCCTTGCGCAATAAAGGGGAACCGATTCTCAGCTTGACGACACCGGAAGGGGTGAGTGGCGAGGAGCAGATTCGAGTGATCGAGTCGATTCGAAAGCTCAATGCGCTCAGGCTCGCAGAGACAGGGGATGATGAGATCTCGACTCGAATCAACGCTTACGAGATGGCGTATCGTATGCAAACGAGTGCACCGGAGTTGATGGACACTTCGGATGAGACGCAAGAGACGCTCGACCTGTATGGGATTAAAGACCCATCCGAGTCCACCTTTGCGAGAAACTGCCTCCTTGCACGTCGGTTAGCGGAACGCGGGGTTCGATTCATCCAGCTGTATCACACCAATTGGGATCACCACGGCGGCCCGACGGAGAACTTGGAGAAGCATCTACCGGAGATATCGAAGGAGATCGATCAGCCCTGTGCGGGGCTTGTGATGGATTTGAAGCGACGAGGTTTGCTTGAGGACACGATCGTTATTTGGGGTGGTGAGTTCGGCAGAACGCCTATGGGAGAAGTCCGAGAGTCGACGGGACGGAACCATCATATCGATGCGTTTACTATGTGGTTTGCAGGTGGAGGTTTCAAGCCTGGGGTAAGTTACGGTGAGACCGACGAGTTTGGATTCGGCCCGATCGACCATTCGGTCCACGTGCGCGATATCCACGCAACGGTTCTTCATCAACTGGGCCTTAACCACGAACGCCTTTCAGTCCGATCGCAAGGACTCGATTTCCGATTGACCGGTGTCAACCCGGCGAGGGTGGTGAAAGAGGTATTGGCGTAGAACGCGCTGCAATTGTTTGGCCTACTACGCGTAGTAAGTGAGGCCCGAGAATCACAACCCGTGGCGTAAGCGAGGGACAGCGCTGGCAAGTGCACTTAGTCGTAGGGTGTGTGAAGTGGCCGCTGCTTCTAGTTCGGATCGAGATAGCGAGTCAATCCTCGCTTCTATTGCAATTATTTTCGCACCTAAAGCGGCCACGGAACACACCAATAGTGTAGTTGGAGGCTTAAACTCGGCTATTGTTCTTAACACTTCTACCCCTCACCCCCGGCCCCTCTCCCCGAAGCGGGGCGAGGGGAGCAGAGTTCTAATGCGCGACGCGGGTTAGGACGCCAAAGCGGTGTTTGAGAAAATCGCGAAAGGAGTGGATGGCAAGTAATCAGGAAGCAATGTTCCCTTACTGGACGTTAACCATGAACAAACAACTTGTACGAATCGAGGTTCCCGAAGAGCTAGTCGCATTCTTTGGTGATGTAGTTAGCAAATTGGATTCGGCCCCTTGCCTCATTCCGTCTGATGATCTGTTGCAATGCGATTTTGCTTACGGTGGCATGTACGAAGAGAACGGTGAGGAATGTTTCGGATTTACCTACTTTTCATTGCCCAGGCTGGCGAGTGCCAAGTACCCGAGGAGATGGTTCATTTGTCTATCTCAAGAGAAATTGAAACGGATTGCAAAAGGAGAGTTAAAAACAATCGATTTATGGAGATGCGATCCCGATTGTGGAAACCGATTCTCTGAGGAGAACGCTATGTGTCGTTATTGCGATTATTGACGCAAAACACCTAAGAACAAACGCTCTTAATCGCGAAGCGATGGCAGCGCACTAGCTGCGGGCGTAAGCCCGCAGTTGGTGGTTCCACATGGTTTTGAGCCACGAATGCGGCGGCAGCAAGGATGCCGTTGAGCGGTGCTGCCGCCGCATTCGCGGCTCAGAAAACTCATTTGTTCGGAGCCCGTGGGCTTACGCCCACGGCTATGCGCTGCCATCGCTACGCGATTAAGAGCCACGCTGAGTTACGGGAGCTTGGCGTTCGTTGGAGGCAGGAGATGGAAGCGTTGTTTAACGGAATGAATTCCGTTCTACCGAAAGCCTCTTACGGCGTTCGTCGTTTGACCATCGTTACTTGATTGCCGATGTCGTTGTATTCCGATTCCGTCATGAGTTCTCGGATCAGGAAGACCCCTCGTCCTCGTGGTTTATCGAGTCGGTCTTCTTCGGTGGGGTCGGCAACGTTTTGGTGGTCAAAACCTTTTCCTTCATCTGCGATGACGATGTTCACCCGATCCGCGTTCACATCGAATTGGACGTGAACCTTCTTTGCGGGGTCGCGTAGATTTCCATGTTCGATGGCGTTGACGATCGCTTCCTCGAGCGCCATTTGAACATGAAACATATCCCCGCCAGGCCAACCCAGTTGTTCCATTGCAAGGATCAGGTTTTCGATCGCGCCGTGCGCTACGTCTAGATCGCTGGGAATCTTTTCATGGAACGACCAGGCTTGCTCAGTCGATGGCATAGTGCCTCCAATCGGATCGGTGTCATTGGACAGTAAGCTCGATGCGCAAAGCGCTAGAGTTTGAACGCTACGAGCGCGTCTTCTTGGGTATCGCGCAAATCGAGGATGCGATCCATCTTCGTGATTTTGAATACTTCCCGGATTTCAGGTCGCAGGTTCGACAGTTTCAAACGCCCCGAAATCTTCTTCGCGTTGTTGTTTAACTTGATGAGTTTGTTGAGAGCTGCGCTGGAGAGGAAGTCGACACCTTCAAAGTTGAGGAGGATGTTGCTTCGCTTTTCCTCGGTTACCAAAGCATCGAGTTCTTCTCCCAGCTGCTCGATACTTCCGGAATCGACAATTTTCTTGTCGAGGAAGCGAACGATGCTCACTCCTTCCTTCTCCGTTACCTTGATTCGGCGGCTTGTCGTCATCTTCTAACCTGTCTGTCTACGTCTTGTCCAAAACTAAAAACGAACAGCCTTTAGATTAAACGAACCGGGTGCAGTATTCAATAAGGCTTGAGGGGTGAGGGAGAGGAGACTGTCCGTTTAACCGCAGGGAACGCAGAGGGGCGCAGAGTTAAAGCCCAAAATAGTTAGAGTTCTGCTCCCCTCGCCCCGTTTCGGGGAGAGGGGCCGGGGGTGAGGGGTAGAAGTGTTAAGAACAATAGCTGAGTTTAAGCCTGCCAACTACACTTCCGGTGTGTTCCGTGGCCGCTTGAGGTGCGAAAGTAATTGCAATAGAAGCGCGGATTGACTCGCTATCTCGATCCGAACTAGAAGCGCGGCCACTTCACACACCCTACGACTACCACCGTGGCCCGGGCGTCTCGCCCGGAGTTACAAAGGCGGTTCCGGGCGAGACGCCCGGGCCACGTATGGAAATGGTAAAAACTTATCTGCCGCTCGCCTTACACCTCAAAGCTCACAGCTTGACCCCCACGCTTCGCTGAATTCTTGCGATCGAGCGGTCTTTTCCGAGGAGGGTAAGGTAATCGAAAATCGTTAAACCGGACATTTTGCCGGTCAGTGCGACGCGCAAACCTGCCATGAAGTTTCCGAGTTTGATACCGCGACTTTCTACGAAAGCCTTCAGCACTGGCTCGAAGTCGGCTTGGAGAGTGCTCTCGGCTTGCTGGATCGTATCGCAAAACGCGGTGACGCTCTCCACCACTGCGGGATCCCCTTGAAGCCTTTTTTGAAGCGCGTCGGTATCGATCGCAAAGGCATCGTCGGAGGTAAAGAGTTCGTCGAATTGGAGGATGTCCCCAGCGACTTTGATCCGATCTCCAGCGGCTGTGAGGATCTTCGTCAGCGTTTCCGAAATATGGCACGGGGGTGGGGAGGGAACCCAACCCGCTTTCTGCAAGAAAGGAAGCACCATCGCTACTTTCTTCTTCATGTCGAGCTGATTCATCCAGCGGGTTTGAAATGCGACGAGTTTCTGAGGATCGAACGAAGCAGGGGCTTTGTTGACCCGTTCCAACGAGAAATGCTCGATCGCATCGGCTAATGTAAAGTGCTCGGTGCTGTCGTCGAGGGACCAGCCGAGCAGCAAGAGATAGTTCAAAATCGATTCCGGTAAAAAGCCGATCTCCCGATAGAAGTCGACCACGACGGGATTGAATGACTCCGGGGTGGCTTCGATCTTCGCGCGCTCGGCGATCGTTGCTCCGAGTTGATTCAATGCGGCAAAGTCCTTCTGCTTGAGATATTTGTCCAGTTTCCGTTTACTGAGCTTCGCCGTCCCACCAGGCTCCGCGACGTAGGGCAAATGGGCGTAGATCGGAAGGGGATACCCCAACGATTGCGCGATGAAAATCTGCCTCGGCGTGTTCGGCAAATGCTCGACAGCTCGCACCACATGGGTGATCAGGAAGTCGTAGTCGTCGGCGACGTTTGCCAAGTGATAGAGAAACGTACCATCGGCTCGTTGGATTACATGGTCCTGCTCTTCCCCCCAAGCAAACGAACAATCACCACGGATCAAGTCATGGAACCGGCAATCCCCTTCGCGAGGCATTTTCAATCGAACCACCGATTCGCGACCTTCCGCGCGGAATCGTTCCGCTTGTTCTGGAGTCTCCGCCATGAAGGCTCGGTTGTAGAGAAACGGTTTCCCACTTCCCTCCGCTTCGCTCCTCTGAAGGGCTAGCTCCTCGGATGTTGCAAAATCATAGTAGGCCGCCCCGGAAGCCAACAATTGGTCGACCGCTTCCTGGTATCGAGGAAGCCTCTGGGACTGATAGTAGGGAGCGTAGGGGCCCCCCACTTCGGGCCCCTCATCCCAGTTCAGCCCCAACCACCGAAAGCCGTCCAGAATAGGCTGCAACGCCGCCTCGACGTTTCGGTTTTGATCCGTATCGTCGATCCGCAGGAGAAACTCCCCTCCATGTTTCTTCGCTAGTAAATAGTTGAAGAGGGCGGTGCGGACTCCACCGATATGGAGGTAGCCGGTCGGGCTCGGAGCAAATCGTGTACGTACGGTCATGACGAAGGATGGATGAAGGGAACTGGAGCGCTAGACGAGAATTTACCATAGAAGCTCGAATTGCAAGTTTTGAAGTTGTGCTTTTTGGATATTCGCCGCGTAAAGGAAAGGCACAAGCCTGGGCTGTCAAAAAGTTGGTGTTATGACGGAATTTTGAGAGTCCGGATTCATTCCTTGTTAACCGCAGGGGACGCGGAGGTTCGCAGAGGAGAACTCGAGGATAAGTTTTGCATCCTCAGGTATCCCGAAGGGATTACAGCCATTAGCCGGTGGTAAGCGCAGCGCCACCGCCG
>CAYMXM010000043.1:0-17519 GCA_964394065.1 uncultured Pirellula sp.
CACTTCTACCCCTCACCCCCGGCCCCTCTCCCCGAAGCGGGGCGAGGGGAGCAGAGTTCTAAAGCGCGACGCGTGCCAGGACTAAAAATACGGAAGTTATTTCGGGACTGTTCTAAACGGCGTCACACACTTGGTGTGTTGCGTGGTCGCTTTGTTGGCAAAGGTGGTTGCGATAGAGATGGGATTTGGGATGCGAGCCGCTTTGGATTGGAGATGCGACCACTTCACACACCCTACTTGCTACTCGGCTGGCGCTGGGGTTGCTTTTGGGAGGGACCGTTCGAGAATGTCTCCCTTGGGGTCCATGATCAAACGATTGTTGTACGCTTCGGCATCCATCAAGGTGATTCCGATGAACAACGCAACGAAGATCAAGCTGCTGAAGATCACGATCCCGTTGAGGGGCTTGTCCCAAAGCATGTGCATGAAGAAGAAAATGACCAACCCAGCTTTGATCGTCGCAATCAACAACGACAAGACGATTTCCAAATCCCCGAGATGAAACTGGGCTTGGAATACCGTTAGAAAAGTCAATCCAAGAAGCGCAAAGAAAACCGCTAACAACATCGACACCGGCGCGGGGTGAGAAAATTCTCCATCCGCATGTCCATGCCCCCCATGTCCATGACCGCCGTGTCCATGGTCCGCATGTCCAGCGTGACCTGCTGCAGCATGATCATCAGCATTCCCATGCTCGCCATGTCCGTGTGCTGCTGCGTCTGGTTGTGTCATCGAATCTTCTCGTTGAATAGGTAGGTAATTGCTTCTTATTTTTCCAAAAGGTCCGCGGGCACTCGCAAACGGAACCTTGAACGGCTCGGCCGATAAATCGGGTCGACTAGGTGATCAAGTACAACAATGGGAACAGGTAGATCCAAATGAAGTCGACCAAGTGCCAGTACAACCCGACGTTGTCCACCGGACCGAAGTACTGGGAGTGGAACTCGTTCCTAGCCGCCTTGATGATCAACCAGGTAATGACCAACATCCCGCCGATGATGTGAACGGCGTGAACCCCGGTCATGCAGTAGTAAATACTAAAGAAGAGCCCCGCCATCCCTTGATTGTTGACCTTCGCGTTGGGAATCTCTTCTTCTTGAGGATTGACAAAGACGTCATGCAACGGCTTGGTGCTCGTGGAGATCAAGGAAACCGTTTCCGCACTCTTCGCATCGTCGTGACCATGATTATCAGCATGCGCATCCGCATGGTCGTGTCCGTCATGGCTATGACCATCCCCTTCTCCGTGAGCATGATCATGCCCCTCGTGCGAGGCAGCGTGATGGTCTCCACCATGGTGATCTGACTCTTCCAGGAAATTCCCCAGTTGGACTCCACCGAAGAAGCAAAGACCTGCGACGACGAGCGGTCCAGCAACTCGTTGATGGAACTTGCTAGCGATGACCAACGAGTAGACGTAATAAAGTGCACAGATCACCGTCAGAATCGCCGGGATCATGCAGAGGGTTTGCAGGTAAGGATAGTCGGAGTGATACGGGTTATGCTCCAACTGGGCGATGTACATCTTCCCTGGAAGCAAACCGAGACTCCACTTGTGACTGTACTCAACCGTCTTCACTCCCAAGAACATAGCGGCACATCCAAGGGTTGCGCCGAGAAGACCGACGAGGAGTTGGTTTTGGCGAAGTTGGGCTGCGCGAACCGCCCAAGCCATCGTGAGGGAACTGAAAAGGAGAACCCCCGTGTTCACCGCACCGAGCTTCGTGTTCAAGAAGACGCTGCAGAATTGGAAGACCTCTGGGTTCCTGCCTCGATACATGGCGTAGGCGCAGAACATCCCCGAGAAGAACAGAACTTCGGTGACGAGGAAGATCCACATACCGAACTTGCCCGCGTCATACTGCTGTTCGGCATCATCGAAGTGGTGCGCTACCCAGGCTGGGTGTTCGTGATGCTCATGCGCGTGTGCATGGTCACCCGTGTTTGCTGCTACGTCAGTCATGTTATCGCTTGTAGGATTCCTGGAGGCGGTGCTGTCCCCGCAGTAGGAACAGCACGTTTGTTTCCAATTCGCTGGTTTCGAAAAACCAGATTATTTTTGTTTCTTGTAGTAGCTGTCCGTCTTGGGATCGTATTCGATGTTGGTGAAATCGTACGGATCGCCCACGGTCGGAGGATGGCTAAAGTTGTCGTGTGGAGGTGGGGAAGAGCATTCCCACTCCAGCGTTGCTCCACCCCAAGGATTCTTCGGAGCTTTCTTTCCGTAGAACAAGGAGTGAAGGAGTACCAACCCTGCCAGCAACAATCCCACACCCAAGGTGGCTGCACCGATCGTCGAGAGTTGGTGAAGCTGCTGGAACTCGGGGAGGTAACTCGCATAGCGACGTGGCATCCCTCGCGTTCCAAGCACGAACTGAGGCAAGAAGGTCAAGTTGAATCCGACGAAGACAATCACACCCGAGAGAATTCCCATCGGATCGTTGAACATCTTTCCTGTCATCTTGGGCCACCAATGGAACAGCCCACCTAGGAACGCAACCAACGTTCCACCCATCATCACATAGTGGAAGTGAGCCACGACAAAGTACGTGTCGTGCAGGTGCATGTCGGTCGACAAGGCTCCGAGGAACAATCCGGTCAAACCACCGATAGTAAAGAGGAAGAGGAAGGCCAGTGCATAGGTCATCGGAGTGTTCAAGGAAATCGTTCCTTGGTACATCGTTCCAAGCCAGTTGAAGATCTTGATCGCCGAAGGGATCGAAACGGTAAAGGTCAACGCGCTGAAGACGATCGTCGTGATGTCAGCCATCCCAGCGGTGAACATGTGGTGTCCCCAGACCAAGAAGCCGAACAAGGCGATTGCGACCGAGCTGTAGGCGATCATCCGATATCCGAAGATCCCCTTGTGGCTGTGAACGCTCATCAATTCGCTGATGATACCCATCCCTGGCAGAATCATGATGTAAACCGCAGGGTGGGAATAGAACCAGAAAAAGTGCTGGAACGTAACAGGGTCCCCGTTCAACGACGGATCAAAGATCCCGATTCCAAAGAATCGCTCGAGCGCGAGCAACAGAACCGTGATTCCGAGAACCGGAGTCGCGAGAACCTGAATGATCGAAGTGGAATAGAGAGCCCAAAGGAAAAGTGGCATCCTAAACCAAGTCATTCCGGGAGGACGCATCGTATTGATGGTGACGATGAAGTTCAACCCGGTGAAGATCGAGCTAAAACCGAGGATGAAAACCCCGAGAGTCGCCGCCTCCACCGCACTTTGCGTTTCAATACTGTAAGGTGTATAGAAGGTCCATCCTGTGTCGATCTGCGTCGAGAACAAGGTATAGGTGAAGAAGATCAATCCTGTAACCCAAAGGTAAAAACTACCCAGGTTCATCCGAGGGAATGCGACATCCTTGGTCCCCAACATAATCGGCAACAGGAAGTTCCCGAGAGCGGCGGGAATGCTCGGGATGATGAACAGGAAAACCATGATCGCCCCGTGGAGGGTGAAAACGCGGTTGTAGGTCGCGTTGGCTAGCCATGCAGCATCGGGATCGAGATTCGGTGTCCAAAGGTGGAATCGCAAAACCAACGCGAAAATACCACCCAAGAAGAACGCAAACAAAACCCCTGCGAGATACATCAATCCGATTCGCTTGTGGTCCAGCGTGAGGGCCCAGCTGAGGAATCCGGACGAATGATTCAGGTAGTGATGCTCGGGCGCCCCATCGTGCGACGTGTTCGGCGCAGCTAGCGGAGTCGTTACGGCACTCATGATTCTGTCCTTAAAACGTTATTGGCTTTTGCGTTCAAAATGGTTTGTTCGTTGAAGCAACCACAACTTAGGAGTGGTTGCTCACTATTTAGTTAGTCAGGTTAGCGGCTGAAGGAAAACTACCAAGTCCTATCCCATCACAACCCGACGCGTAAGCGAGGGATTGCATTGCGAGTGGACATAGCCCTTGCCTACCAACGCGTTCCCTCGCTTACGCTTCGGGTTGTGATGGTAGGAATTCTTTTACCGTTCACCTTATCTAGTTTCGGTTCTAATTCCCCTGTGGCGGAACGCTTTCAAGGGATCGAATGTAGGCTGTCAAAGCCTCGATCTGATCTTCCTTCAGCTGTCCCTTATAGGAAGGCATTGCAGCAACACCCTCATATCCCTTTCGGAACTCTTGCCCCGGGTTCAAAATCGCATCTTTGACGAAGTTTTCATCGAATGTCTTTTCTGTACCGTTCGAAAGCTGAACCTTTTTGCCCCAGCTTCCATTGTAGCTAGGTCCAGGCCCCTTCGCCCCTTCCTTCTCAGCGAAGTGGCAACCCTTGCAAGCTTTGCGCTCGTAAAGCCACTTCCCTCGTTCGACGATGTCTTCAGGCTCTTTGATGAGCTCGGCTAACTTGGCTTCGTATTTTTCTTGCGAAAGGACTTCCACTTTGGTGATCATCGTGGAATGGTTGTCCCCACAGTATTCGGCACAGAAGAGATCAAACACCCCTTCCTGTGTAGGATGGAACCACATGTAGTGATAACGTCCAGGGACGACGTCACGCTTCGCCCGAAATGCAGGGACGAAAAAGGAGTGCAAGACGTCGCGCGATTGCATGATAAGTTTGACGTCCTTGTCGACAGGAAGATACAAAACCGTGCTTTCGGCTCCGTTCTCACGGTACTTGAATGTCCAAGTCCACTTCGCGGCGATGACATCGACGTCTTGGGTGTTGTCGGGAATTCGAGTCATGTCGAGATAGCCGATCATCCCCTCCCAGAAGATCCAAACGACAATGAATGTTGGAATCACAGTCCAAGTGATTTCAAGAGGGGTGTTGTGAAGCGCCTCGGGAGATCCCTTGTAGCCAGGTCGTTGCCGATACTTCACCACGAAATAGATCATCGCAACGACGATCGGAACGAAGAAGAGAATGCTGATCCAAAGGATCGCCATGTACAAGAAATCGACTTGTTTGGCAAACGTCGAAGCAGCCGGTGGAAACCAGAAGGTTGCTGCTTCGTCTGCTAAAAATGAAAAATTCATAGTACAGTGGTAATCGTAGGGATCATTCAGGGGGATTACCCCCAGGGTTTTATTCAATTCTACAATTCGTCTTGTCCGCTGACGCGTGACGAATTGTCTCGTTCATTCACTAGGAGGTCGTTTTGGAGCGATCGCCTCTTCTGCTGCGAAAGCCAATAAGGAAGCAATGCGACGAGGCCGATGATCACAAAGCCACCAGCGACCACCGAAAGTAGGATTCGAGCGCTCGCGGAGTAACGGTTCTCGTTCGGGTCGTAGTGGGAACACCACAACACAAACGCATCGAGGGAGGTGCCGATGCGCCCTTCCCCCGCTTCCAAAAGTGCCATTCGGATCGTCTCCCCGCGGATGAACCCGACCTCGTAGAGGTAGCGAGTTATCCGGCCGTTGGGGGAAATGAAAATCGCAGCGGCGGAGTGGTTGAACTGTTTATTCTTGGAGTCGTACGTGTAGCGGAAACCGACCGAATCGGCGAGCTTCCGAATATTTCTTTCCGAACCGGTCAAGAAGTGCCAGCCATCGACGGAATGCCGCTTCTCCAGGTCCTCTGCATAGCGTGCTTTGGTCGCCGCTGCCTTCTTGATCGATTCGCTCGGATCGATGCTCAATGAGACCATTTTAAAATCGGCTCCGAGCTTCAGCCCACTCACATCGTTCACCCCTTGGGTGATGCCGTTGAGCTGGGTGATGCAAAGCCCGGGACAGTCGCTGTAGTTAAGGCTCAACAAAATCGGCCTCTTGTCTTCGAGCAACTTCCCGAACGTGACTCGAGCCCCTTGATCGTTTGTAAATTCCAAGTCGAGAGGAATGTCCTCACCAAGCTTTTCGTCTACGCCGACTCCGTGCAGATTCTTGGGAATCTCGTCCGGAGGAAGTTGGGCGGAGGCGATGCCACAGAAACCGCAGAGGAGTAACATCCCAAAGAGGACCGACGCGAGGCGTCCCCCCATCACAACCCGTGGCGTAAGCGAGGGATAGCATCTCCCTATCACAACCCGTGGCGTAAGCGAGGGACAGCCTCGCGAGTGAACGTAGATCTCATTAGTAATCTTTCGATGGTCGGGTGGCACGTCCCTCAGGCACGAAGGGCGTGCTGTGAAACCTTGGACGAGATGCGTGGCTGGCAGCGCTGTCCCTCGCTTACGCCACGGGTTGTGATTTTCGGACCCTTCGGGCGAGACGCCCGAGCCACGATGTTCCCCCACGGGCGGGACGCCCGGGGCACGGTATTGCATCTTGGGCGAGACGCCGGAGCTACGGTTAGGTAGCCCGTCGGCGGATGGTCGCCAAAAATGCTTCACAGCGTTGAGGGGAAGGGGAAAACGCACTTCAGTGGTGTTGAATGTGGAAACGGGGAAAAACGTTGAGGGAATACTACCAGATTAAGGTTTTGCGCCGAATTCAGCAACGACGAGCTTCTTCGCTTCCGAGATTGGAATGAGGAACACTTCCTTCGTTGCGTCAGGTTTGTCGCTCGCTTCATCCAGAATACGAGCCTTCTTATAACCTTCCAAAGTTGCCAATTGAGCCTTCTTGGCTTGCAGCGGCAGATCCTCGGATCGGGAGATCTTCTTGTCGTCTTCGACTTTTATCATGTTGTAGGTCAAGGCTTGGGTGCCTTGCAAAACAAGCACCAGGACGACGATGCTCAGCACCGTCGCATAGGCGATCATATTGGTGTTTAGGTCGTCGTAACGTGCCATGATCGGTTAATCGAAATTAAAGGAGTGGATTGGTGTAGGTCAGGGCTTCGGGGAGTCGTGGGTTGCGCATCGCAACCAGAGGAACACCCGACGCACGAATGGTGAAGAATGCGAAGAGTATCAACAGCATTCCCACACCACCGAGGAAGTGGCCGAGAAACGGTAGGACTGGCAAACCGCCTGGTACGTTGGGGAGGATCAAGTAGGTCATATCCATCCAATGGACGACGATGAGCCAGCATGACCAGAAGAACAACGCCGTACGGTGACGCCGTACGTGGTAGCTCATCAATGCAAGGAACGGAATCGCGAAGTGAACGAAAATCATCCCGTAGGAGAAATACTCCCAGCCATGCTCCAATCGGACGCGGTACCAGTTGGTCTCTTCCGGAATGTCCGCGTACCAAATCAAGAGTAGCTGTGAAAAGGCGATATAAGCCCAGAACAGGGTAAAGCCGAACATGAACTTACCCATGTCGTGGTAATGCTCCACGGAGACCAAATTCTGCAGCTTGCCCGCCTGTTGAAGCTTCATGCAAAGGATGGCCATCAGAGCGAAGAAAGCCAGCATGCTCGCGGTGAATATATAGACCCCGAAAATGGTGCTGTACCAGTCGGCGTCGATACTCATCACCCAATCAAAAGCGGCGAAGCTCACGATGAGCGCGAACGCCATGACCATCGGAGCGGACCACTTTTGACGGTCGAGGGAAAGCTCTACGTCTCCAGTCTCGTCTTGCGCTCGGCTCTTCGCGAAGAACCACATCGCCATCATGCTGAGGAGCCCGACGTAGATCAAGGTGCGGATCGTGAAGAAACCGACTGCTAGGTAACCCGTCTTTGCCGCGATGATCGCGTTGCCAATGTTCTCCTTCGGCTGATTCCACGCATAGAGAGAGGAGTCACCTGCGAACATGAAAAGGATAATCGGGAGGAAAAGAACAGCAGACCAGGGGAGGATCGCCATCAGGATTTCAGCAACTCGAAGGATCGAAGTGCTCCACCCCGCTCGCGTCAGGAACTGGATCAAGACGAAAAAGAGGGCACCGATCGAGAACGAGAAAAGGAACATGAAGTTCGCAAGGTAGGAGTGCGTCAAATACTTCATCGACGCCTTGGCCTCGTCCCCCGACGAAATGCCCCCGACGAAGCAAAGCCCTGCTCCGACAGCGAGCAGGACAACTGCTGCGGTAATAAGAAGGGGAGCCTTCGCTTTCCAGGACTCTGGGAGTTGAATGGTCTCTTGGTCGTATTTCAAACTCATGTTAACGGTCTTTAGTGCAAGCTTGTGCGAGTAGCAGGGGATTCCCTACGCTGAACGTTGAACGGTCCTTAGTTCGATGGTGCATCCGAGGTCAAGTCCTCGATCTGCGATCGCTGGTCGACTGGAATGTCGTCCATCGATGCGTTGCGAGATCGTTGAAGTGCCTTCACGTAGAGCACGATGGCCCAACGCTCTTTCGGAGTGAGGGAAGGGCCATAACCAGGCATCTTCCCTTGTCCATTCGTGATCGTATTGAAAATCTGTCCAATCGGTTGCGATTGAACGCGATTGATGTGGAGCGAGGTTGGGGGAATCCAGAAGCCTTGTGCAAGCGCTTCGGCTCGCTTGCTAACGGTTCCATCGCCATACCCTGTGTAACCGTGGCAGCTCGTGCAGTAGACTTCAAATTTCTTTTGGCCGAGGGCTATCAACTCATCGTTCACTTCGAGTGGGAAGGTCGTTACCCAAGGCTTCTGCGGCGGGGCAGCTTCCGTTGGCGCTGCTTCCTGAGGTGCAGCTTCTTGTGCAGGAGCAGGAGCCGCTACGGCTGGTTGCTCTGCTGGTGCATCTGCTGGTTTCGCATCGGCAGGTTTGTCCTCAGCAGGCTTTTCCTCAGCCGCTTGTTCGCTAGCAGGAGCCTCTTGAGCTGGCTTCTCTTCGGCAGGCTTGGGTTCTTCCTGTGTTGCAGGAGCTGCAACAGCCTCGTCTTGCAGGGATACCAAGCGAGCGTTCAGTGAAGCTATCGCCGCAATCTTCGTCGGGTCGTAGCCGAGATAGAAGGCATCTTCCTGATCGTACTGACCACGAGCGACGGTGCCGGGAACTTGAGGACGTTGCGAGCGACCATCTGCGAAAATTGTCGTCGTCTGCTGTCCCTTTTTCTTCGGCTGGAAATCCATGTCAAAGAAGACGTGGAAACGTGGGCTGGTGCTGGTGCTCGCACGCATGTTCAACACGACCATGAACGGAATCAGGCCGGTGAGAACGAGGAGGAGCGCTCCGAGCCAAACGGCTTTGGGAAGATTCGCAGGGGACCCGTCTTCGATTACTTCTTCCAAGTGATCTGGATGAACACCTGCGAGAAGGGACTGAACCGAGTCCCGGTTGTAGTATTTGTCTTTCGCACTGACGAACAAAAAGAACTTGTCGTTCGTGGCTCGATCGAACCGAGCGTTGTTGAAAAGTGGATTGCTAAAGCGAGGGAGACCGTTGAGAGCGATCATCCCCAGAAAGGTCGAAAAGGCCGAAAAGAGAATCGTCATTTCGAACGCGACGGGAATCGACGCTGGGGAGAGACCGTAAGGTTTCCCTGAGATGATGTACTTGTAGTCGACGCCGTTGGTCCACCACTGCATCAACAACGCGAGGCTCAAGCCGGTGAACGCACAGCAGAGAACGATAAACGGAAGCTTCGTCGGTTTGATCCCGAGCGCTTCGTCAATCCCGTGGACAGGAAAGGGAGTAAACGCATCGGTATCGGTATACCCAGAATCCCGCACTTTGCGCGCGGCATCGAGGAGCTGATGCTCGTTGGAAAACTCCGCCATCCAGCCAAACGCTCGTGGAGGTTTGTTCCCGATCGTCTTCTTTGGCTTGTGATCACTCATGGTTTCGATTTCAGTCGATGTTACTTAATTTGAATCTATCTAATTTTGGTTCCAACCACCTCGAACGGAGCCCGTTCGCTTAGTGATGGTTGTGACCGGCGTCGTTACCGTGCTCATGGCTTCCATGGCCATGACCTCCGTGTCCATGATCATCATGAGCTAGCCCCAGCAGTACGGCTTGAGCATGCTCAGCGTGTGCGGACGAGGACATAACTCCCTTGACTTCCGCCATCGCAATCGTCGGCAGGTAGCGGATGAAGAGGAGGAACAAGGTCATGAACAATCCAAAGCTTCCGAAGAACATCAGACCGTCGAAAAGGGTCGGACGGAAGTAGCCCCAGGAGCTCGGAAGGAAGTCTCGGCTCAACGACGTGATCGTGATCACGAATCGCTCGAACCACATACCGATGTTGACAAAGATCGAGATGACCACCATCCAGAACGGCGAGGTTCGGAGTTTCTTGAACCAGAAGAGTTGCGGCGAAATCACGTTGCAGGAAACCATCGTCCAGTAAGCCCACCAATAAGGCCCAAACGCTCGGTTGAGGAACGCGAAACCTTCGTACTGATTCTGGCTATACCAAGCGATGAAAAACTCAGTTCCATAAGCGAGACCAACCAGTGAACCAGTCGCCAGAATGATCTTGTTCATATTCTCCAAGTGACGGAGAGTGATCAGGTTTTCGAGTTTGTAAATCTTTCGCATCGGCACGAGCAACGTCACCACCATCGCGAACCCGGAGAAGATAGCACCGGCGACGAAGTAAGGTGGGAAGATCGTGGTGTGCCAGCCTGCCACTTGGGAGACGGCGAAGTCAAAACTAACAACCGTGTGAACGGAGAGAACCAGGGGAGCCGCCAAAGCTGCGAGCAAGGTGTAAGCCTTTTCGTAACGAAGCCAGTGGCGGGAGGAACCGCTCCATCCTAAAGAGAAAATGCCGTAGACGAATCGCTTGAACGGGCTCTTCGCGCGATCTCGGTAGGTCGCCAAGTCAGGGATCATCCCCATGTACCAAAAAACCAGCGAAGTCGAAGCGTACGTACCGACCGCGAACACGTCCCAAAGGAGAGGACTGCGGAACTGCGGCCACATCCAAAGGTTCAAGCTAGGATAAGGGAGCAACCAGAAGGCGAGCCAAGCCCGACCGACGTGGATCCCAGGATAGATACCTGCACAAACGACCGCGAAGATCGTCATCGCTTCTGCAGCTCGGTTGATACTCGTTCGCCAGTTCTGTCGGAACAGGAACAAGATCGCAGAGATCAGCGTTCCCGCGTGACCGATACCGACCCAGAAAACGAAGTTGACGATCGGCCATGCCCAGAAAACCGGATTCATGTTCCCCCAGATACCGACCCCGGTGAGGATCAAATATCCGATCAAGGAAAAGAACATGAGGGCGGTCAGGACCGAAAAACCGAACAGAACATACCACAACATCGGTTGCGGTTTTTCCGCCACTTGGCAGACCAACTCGGTGACCGAACTGTACGTCTGATTTCCCGTAATCAGAGGCGCGCGACGCCCCGGAATATCAGCGGTGTTATCTATTTCACGCGGGTTGAAGGTGGAGGTACTAGCTGTGGTGGCCATGGTCACCTGATTCTTGAGAGTGGTCGTCATGCGAATGCCCGTGGCCATGTCCATGGCCAGGACGTTTCGGATTGATCTGAATAGAGGTTGCTAGACGCTGAGGAACATTGCGAATTCGGGAGAGATACAAAGTACGAGGCCGAATGTTGTACTCTTTGAGAACGGCGTAAGCTCGCTTGTCGTGGTGCATCTTGTAAACGCGACTGGTCTTGTCGTTCAAGTCACCAAAGACGATCGCTTGCGTCGAACATGCTTCCTGGCAGGCGACGATGACATCCCCGTCATGGATGCGTCCATCCCCCTTGGTCTTCGCCGCAATCTTCGCATTCTGGATCCGTTGCACACAGTAGGTGCACTTCTCCATCACACCCCGACCACGAACCGTTACTTCCGGATTGAGGACCAACGCTTGAAGCTTCGCAGAAGCCTTTTCACGCTCGTCTTGCCAGCCGTAGAAATAACCGTACTGCTGATTGAAGTTGAAGTAGTTGAAGCGACGAACCTTGTAAGGACAGTTGTTACCGCAGTATCGAGTTCCGATACAACGGTTGTACGCCATCGAGTTGAGACCTTCTTCGGTGTGAACCGTTGCAGCAACCGGGCAAACCTGTTCGCACGGAGCGGTTTCGCAGTGTGCACACGCCATCGGTTGAGTGACGATCGTTGGATCGATTGGATCCTTGAAAGAACCTTCCTCATAGGTCCGATCGAAATCGCATTGGAAGTAGCGGTCAATTCGAAGCCAGTGCATTTCGCGGCTTCGGATGATCTGCTCTTTGCCGACGATCGGGACGTTGTTTTCTGCTTGACAGGCGACCACGCATGCATTGCAACCGTTGCATTTGTTGAGGTCGATCGCCATACCCCATTTGTAGTTTTCGTCGACGCGAGGGTTTGTCCAAAGGGACTCCTCTGGGAAGTGGCTATCATCGACAACTTCAGCAGTGAAACCGGGTTTATCCTTGTATTCCTTGAGCGTCCCCTCTCGAACCAGCTGCGGAGCACGCTTTGCATTCTCCCGCATTCCTCCTTCGTCCTCGATGGCGAAGTGATCCTGCGTCGTGGCTAGAGGATAAGGCTTGGTCGTGTTCCTCGCTTGGATGCTGGTGTAGATCGACGCTTGATTCCATCGTCGGAACGAAGAAAGGTTGGTTCCAACCCCGCTTCCAACAACACCACCTTTTCCTTTGTAGCGTCCGTAACCAAGGTTGACGGTAAAGGATCCTTCCGCATGCCCAGGAACGACGAAGACAGGGAGCTCAACCTTCGAATCACCCACCGAAAGAACGGCGAGCTCTCCTTGCTTGAGACCGAGTTTTCGCGCCGTTCCGATGCTGCAGATCGCAGCGTTATCCCAAGTCAACTTGGTGATCGGCTGAGGAAGTTCTTGCAACCATCCGTTGTTGGCGAGACGTCCGTCGTAGACGCTGTCGCTGGGATGAAGAACGACTTCGAGATTATCGGGATCGAGCGCGAGACGAATCGTTCCGTCTGGGAGTTCGTAGGCACTCGTCGCGAGCTCTCCACCTTGAAGCGCTGGAGCTTCGACCTTCAGTTCGGGCTTGATCGATTTGCCAGCGGTATCGGCGAAGAAACCACTATGCAGGGCCGTCTTCCATTGCTGTTCGTTGAGGTTTCCTCCGAGAATCTGCCTCGCGGTTTCCATCACGATCTTTTCCCCGTCGGTATCCGGGAGATCGGCAAGGATCGCTAAAAGCTCGATGGGAGATTTGCCATCTAGAAGAGGAGAAATCATCGGCTGACCGATGCCGTAGAGACCGTCGAGAGCCCGGATGTCTCCCCAAGCTTCGAGAGGGTGCGTTCCAGGGATCGACCAAGTGCAAAACTCAGCGGTTTCGTCGTCGTGGTTCGCGAGGTAGACGCTGGTTCCAATCTTCTTGAGAGCGTCTGCAAGAAGGATATCCCCGGCGACGGTGAAGACTGGGTTGGGAGCGATAATCCAAGCGTTCTTGAAACTCGAAACGTTGCTAACGAAATCATCGAGCTTCATCGTCTCGACACCTTCGAGTTCGTTCGGAACTTCGAAGAGTTGCAACGTGGTTCCGACGTTCCCCAACTTTTGGTTGATGCGGAGGGCTGCGACTTGAACGTTCATGTCGTGATGCGAACCGACGCAAAGGAGAGACTCACCTTTGTGCGTAAGCAGATCGGAAGCGATCGCCTCGAGAACCCGCTGAACCTTCTCGTCGTCGGTGACACGATTGAGAGGAACCTCTTCCTCCTTATCCTCGACGACGGTTCCTGCATCGATCAACGCCTCGAGCTTACGAAGGAAGATACCGATTTGGGAAGATTGAAGGGCCAACCGGAAGTCCGCGCAGGAACCGGTGACCGAGTATTGCGACTCGATGACATAGAGTCGGTTCATCCACTCGCCGTCGGGTGAACGGTGGTTTGCAAACTGACGCGAATTGTGAACGGCGTTCGGATCGTTGCCGAGGATATCCGCGTCGAGTGAAACGATGACCTTCGCTGGTTCCAAGTTCAAGCTGACGGTCGCTTTTCCAGCGCCGGTGGCATCCAAAGCCTTGGATTGATTCCCCGTATAAATCGATTCGTATCGAACCAGCGTTGCCTTCGGATACTTCGTCTTGATGTCGACGAGAGTTCGGCGAAGGGAGGGGCTGTGGGTTGGTTCGAAGAGGATTGCAAGGCCTTCACCGCCACTCTCTTCGAGTCCTTTGCGCGTGCTGGCCACATAGCTACCGAACGCATCCCAGGCAGCGACCTTCTTTGCATTCTCGTCACCCGTTAGCTTGACGGGAGCATTTCCCAATTTCTCACGATGGAGAGGATAGGGAATTCGATCCTGATCGTAGAGGGAAAGAATCGCAGCTTGCGTTTGCGTATCGGTCCCAGTGGCTCGGAGCTTTTTGTTCTCTGCGAAGTCCTTGGGTTGAGAATTCGCGTAAGCTGGATGGTCCGCGTTCCCATCGATTTTCATCGGACGGCCATCGATATTCGTCACGAGCGCGTGAACAATCGCACCGGCCCATTCGAAGTTCGTCGCGAAATACTCGGGCATTCCAATGACGCGTCCTTCGGGACGCATGACAAATTCAGCGATTTCTTCGCGATTGTAGCGGCAGCCCGCCATTCCTCCGAGCGCGAGAGAGGCACCCATGAGCTGAATCCAACGACGGCGAGAGACACCGTCAGGAAACTCGGAGGCTGCCTGCGGAAACTCGCGGGTCAGGAACTCTTCGAACTCGGGAGCCTGTTGAAGCTCGCCAAGGCTACGAAAATAACGCTGTTGATGATCGAGACCGGTGAAGCTCATCGGTGACACACCGCACAGTTGGTTTGAGGTTTGATGTTGTTTTCTTCCATGAGCTTCTTGCCTAAAGCAAGTTGCTCTTCCTCGGAGCCTGCGCTCCAAGCCAGATTGGTGATTTCTTCGACAGGTCGAAGGTGGGGTGCTGGGTTCCTATGGCAATCGATACACCAGGTCATCGATTGGTCTTTGGCTTGATAGACCACCTCCATCTTGTCCACCCGTCCGTGACAGGTCACGCAGGAGATACCACTTCCGACGTGAATGGAGTGGTTGAAGAAGACGAAGTCAGGAAGGCGGTGAATTCGAACCCACTCGACCGACTCACCGGTTCTCCAACTGTCATGAAGAGGCTTGAGCTTGGTGCTTTCCGAGTGAATTGCAGAAAGGAGCGGCCCACCTTCCATCGTCTTCGGGCTATGGCAGTTGATGCAGGTCTGGGTTGCGGGGATGGAGGAGGTAGCAGACTTCTCAACATTCGAGTGGCAGTACCGACAATCCATCTTCAGCTCACCTGCGTGCAAGGCGTGACTAAAAGGGATCGGTTGTGTCGGTTGGTAACCCGTGTTCAGCGTCTCTGGACTTGTTACACCCAGGAATAGCACGCTGGCATAGGCTGCACCCCCGGCGATCAAGACGCCGAGCAAGGCTATAAACTTGTTGGTCCACCGAGGGAACAAGAATCGTTGCATGGTCATTACGGAATCATTTCTCTAGTTCATACTGGCCGGCGAAGTCGTCAATCTCTTTGGCCCGAAAGGCATAGACCGTCGTCACTCAAAATCAAGAGTAGAAAGGTCTGTCGATGAGGCAGCAGGAGATGGCGTATCCGCAGTAATTCAGCATGGTTTCGCGAATTTCGAGAGAGTTTACTAGCTATACAACCCAAGCGAAAGGTACCCTTCGGGGTAAGATTCGATCCGATCTCCCACTTTCGACACTTTATCAACCGAATTCCTGGAATTCTCTTCGCAGAATTCGCGAGGGACAAATAGTCGCACAGGTTGCCCCCTCCAAATCCGGTTTGTAAGCACGTTTTGCCTAGGTGTTTTAATACATTGAATGATGTTTTTAAGTTTCCTGACAGAACGAAATTCGTTCCGTTAAAAACGCCTCCAGGAGAAGGCTTTGGGCTCTGGACTTTAGGCTTTGGACTTTAGGCTTTGGACTTTAGGCTTTGGGAATAGAAGAGGGGGGAGGGAGGTGCCTAAACTGGGTGGCACGTCCCTGAGGCCCTGGACTGTTCTGACGCATCGGAGTTAAGGAGGGGTGACGCGAAGCGTCCCTCCCATCACAACCCGTGGCGTAAGCAAGGGACAGCGTCGCGAGTGAGCGTTGCCCTTGTCGGGAATATCTCAGGCGTCGGGAGGCACGCCCCTGAGGCACGAAGGGCATGCTGTGAGACCTGGGATGGATGAGTGGTTACCAGTGCGATCCCTCGCTTACGCCACGGGTTGTGATTTTCGGGCCTCGCTTACGCGTCGGCCAAACTACCCAAACACTTTAATATTCGCGCCGTTCTACAACTATTCAGAATTTTGACGATTACGTCTCGTCAGATCGATCGGGAGGGATTATGATCCCGCCTCCCCATTTTTATTGTTTGACGGAGAAGTAATACAGTGTCGGTACGAATTCGAATGAAGCGTTTGGGTCGCAAGAGCCGCCCCTTCTATCGTTTGTGCGCAATTGATCAGCGAAGCCCTCGCGATGGTCGGGTTCTGGAAGAACTCGGTCACTATGATCCCATGTGCAAGGAAGTGGATGCCCGCGCCATCCTCAAAGGTGAGCGAATCGATTATTGGATCAGCGTCGGCGCTCAGCCGAGCGACAATGTTTCCGTGCTCATCAAAAAGTATGGATCGAAGGGAACTCACCTGGATAAGCAGTCCGAAGCCCTAACCCGCATGGGCCGCAAACCAGCCGCCGCTCCCGCTCCTGCCGAAGCGTAACGGATTGGGCCCTTAGTGGCACGGTCATCGTTGGTAAGCCCGGCGCATCTTTGGTAAGTAGGGAGGACGCGAAGCGTCCCCCATCACAACCCGTGGCGTCAGCGAGGGACTGCGTCGCGAGTGCAGGTGGCCCCTTGTCTAGAACATCTCAATCGCCGGGTGGCACGCCCCTGAGGCACGAAGGGCGTGTTGCGATACCTTGCATGGGATGCCTAGTTTTCAGTTCTATCCCTCGCTTACGCGTCGGGTTGTGATTGAGGCCCGTCCCCTTTGATCATGCTTCGAATCGATGTCATCACTCTTTTCCCGCAAATCTTTTCCGGGTACCTGACGCAAAGTCTTCTTGCAAAGGCCATCGCTAAGGGATTGATCGAGATCGCGATCCACGATCTTCGGGATTGGTCTACCGATCCAAAGCATCACAAAATCGATGACCGCCCCTACGGGGGAGGACCAGGGATGCTAATCCGGGTAGAGCCGGTCGTCCATTGCGTAGAGGAGGTTCAAAAACTCGCTCCCGAACCAGGGTTGATCGTTCTTCTCACCCCGCAAGGTGAGCCCCTTCGGCAACCTCGCGTTGAGTCCCTTGCTCAGACCGGTCGCATTCTTCTCCTGTGTGGTCGCTACGAAGGTTTTGATCAACGGGTGATCGATATTCTGCAACCTCTGGAATTAAGCATCGGTGATTACGTCCTCAACGGAGGAGAAGTCGGAGCGATGGTCGTCATCGATTCGACCATTCGAATGATTCCCGGCGTGCTCGGAGACGAACAAAGCTCCTGGGACGATTCCTTCTCGCGCGGCAACCGAATCCTCGAGTTCCCGCAATACACCCGCCCCCCCGAATTCCGCGGCCTACCCGTCCCCGACGTCCTCCTCAGTGGCGACCATCAACGAATCGCAAACTGGCGCCTCGAAGAGTCCAAGAAAAAAACCGAAGCCCGCCGCGGGGATCTGCTAAGGTAGAACGGAATTCATTCCGGTAAACAACGCCTCTAGCTCCTGCCCCCAATACACACCTTGCACGTCCCCAGTTCAGGGGCGTCCAAGGCCCCGATATGTGGCGAGAGCCTCTCGCTAATGAAGAGAGGCTTGGAGTGCCCTGATCGG
>CAYMXM010000044.1:0-17331 GCA_964394065.1 uncultured Pirellula sp.
CCTCGCCCCTTTTAGGGGAGAGGGGCTGGGGGTGAGGGGTTGAAGTGCTAGAAACGTTGGTCAAGTTTCTCGCTTGCTGCTTGGTAACTCAAACGTTTCTGCGATCCCTCCAGGATCGTTGGAGCGTCATCGCGATCCCACCGGCGGTGGCGCTGCGCTTACCGCCGGCTAATGGCTGTAATCCCTTCGGGATACCAGAAGATGCCAAACGAATCCTCGAGTTTTCCTCTGCGAACCTCCGCGTTCCCTGCGGTTAAAAAGGAATAATCCGAACACTCAAAATTCCGTGCCAACACCAAGTTTTTGACGCCCCAGGCTCGCGCCCCTATCGCTACCGTTTCTATCATCGGTACCATCTAGCCATTCGGGAAAGCTAAAAGGGAGGGGTAAAATCCTCTCTCGGCTTTTCATGTAAGACTCCCCCTCCCCAAGGACTGATGAATGCGACTTATCCTCATGGGAACCGGCCCATTCGCTGTTCCCTGTTTCGAACGGCTTCGAAGCCAAGGTGCCGAGATTTCGGTGGTCATCAGTCGACCGGAAGTCTCCTCCCCCAATGCGAAGAAAGGCCCTCCACCGAGTCCCGTTCGACTTTGGGCGGAGTCACATGGCTTACCGACCGCTTCTCCGGCATCGATCAACACGGAAGAATCCCTCGCATGGCTTCAAGAGCTGAAACCCGATTTGTTGCTAGTATGCGACTACGGAGAGATCCTATCGCAAGAAGTACTAAAGGCACCTCGCCTGGGAGGGATCAACCTGCATGGTTCTCTCCTCCCACGCCATCGAGGTGCAGCACCGGTGCAATGGTCTATCCTCAGTGGCGATCTAGTCGCGGGGGTGTCGGTCATTCATATGACCCCAGGACTCGACGCCGGCCCCGTTCTAACAACTCGATCGACCGAGATTCTCGCGGGGGAAAACGCGGGGGAACTGGAGGTTCGACTCAGTCAACTGGGGACCGAAGCGACTTGCGATGCGATCGAGATTCTCGAGAACTGGCAACCGGATACCCCTAGCCCAGGTACCTCGCAAGACAAGTCACTCGCGACCAAAGCCCCGCGTCTCGCCAAAGGGGATGGTCTTCTCAATCCTTCGTATCCGGCCCGAATCATCGATCGTCAGATTCGGGGGTTGCAACCATGGCCAGGAGTTTTCGCTAACCTGCTAACCTCGAACGGCAGTAGCATACGACTCATCATCCAACGTGCACGACCGTTAGTCATCCCCAATCTAAAATCGATATTGCTTAGCCGTGGCCCGGGCGTCTCGCCCGGAGTGGTTTCTGCTTCTCCGGGCGAGACGCCCGGGCCACTTTCAGATAAGGCACTTCCTGACGGTACACTTTTGTTCTGTGCAACTCTGAAAGAAATGCAATCCGAGTTCCCGGAGTTGCAAGGAATCGAACTAGCGATCGTTCTCCCCGATGGTCTGCTCGCCTTGGAAACGGTACAACCCGCAGGAAAGCGAAGCATGTCGGCGAGTGGGTTCGCACGAGGTTACGCCAAGCTGGAGTGGATGCGAATAGAAATGCCCACCGGCCCCCACCCATTGCTGGAGCGAATGGTTTCCATGGAGAGTCGATCATGACCCAATTGCGAGAGATCCTTGAGACGTTAGAGAGGATCGCACCTCTCAAGAGCGCCGAGAGCTGGGACAACGTCGGCCTCCTTCTCGGTTCCCCCCATCAAGAGATAAACCGAGTATTGACCTGTTTAACCGTGACCCCTGAGACAGTCGCAGAAGCGATCGAAACGAAATCGGAGCTGTTGGTAAGCCATCATCCGATCCCGTTCAAGCCGATCAATCGGATCACCGACCAGACGACGACAGGGAAACTCCTCTTAGAGTGCGCGCGACACGGGATCGCCATCTATTCACCCCACACCGCTTGGGATAACGCCGAGTTTGGAATCAATGCCCTCTTGGCGGAAGCGATCGGGCTTTCCGACGTGACGCCGATCACCCCGAACCAAGCCCCCCCAAATCAAGCCCCCATGGTAGGGATCGGACAAGGACGAAGAGGGAGGTTTCAACAACCGACCAAACTCTCCGAGATACGAAAGAAACTTGAGGAGGTAATTCCGGAAACGCAATGGAGGTCAACCCATCCGGAGAACTACGCAGTCGAGAGCGTCGGCATCGTCTGCGGGAGTGGCGGCTCCTATTGGGGAGAAGCCCACCGCGCGCAGTGTGATGCGTTGTTGACCGGAGAGGCGACCTATCACCAATGCCTTGAAGCGGAGGCAAACGGAATCGCAATCCTTCTGCTGGGGCATTTCGCCAGCGAAGCCTTCTCGATGAAGAAACTCGCCGCGATGATTCAATCAAGCCATCCTTCCGTCCACGCAGGGGCCTCCCAAAGGGAACGGTCGGGATTCTAAATAATGTAGAACGGAATTCATTCCGTTAAACAACGCCTCCAATCAAAGCCCCTCACAAGACTTCAGGTTCCAGGTCTCAGGCTTCGGGAAGAAGATTCTTGTCCCCGATCGGACAAGAAACATTCAATTTCCCAGAGAAAAAATTGTGCGCGTACCGGATTTGGGATGGCATCCGCGCCCACTTCACACACGCTACGACTGCTACTCGATCCGCTTATGTTCAATTCCGTCTTTTGAAAGGATCGTCATTCCTAGGCCGTTTTTATATTTCGGGGCCATAACCTTTTCCGGGTACTGAACATTTTCGAACAACGAATAGCTCTCTTGTTCGCATTCCCGAACAGCCTGTTGCAGCGAAGCTACATCCGAGCCTTGGACCCAGAAGGGCATCCCCCCAAGTCCGGTTTGCCAGAGAGTGATTTTGTTCTGCTCGATCCAGACATTTTGATACCACGGCGCAGCGGAGAGGGTGATTTTTTCGCCACCGGTTGAATCGATGCGATGCATGCGACTGACCGTTTTCTGGAACTCGCGAGTGACGGTTTCCGCTCGCGTCGCGGTCGCTTTGATCACAATGTCGCTACTCTCATCCTCGATCCACCCGTAGGTATCGAGCGCGCGTCGAACGCCGGGAAGGATCTTAGGATGGGTGATTGTGTCGTCGATCCTCACGCGAATTCCCGGTCTTATGACAAAGAGTTCTTCATCCGAGATGGTGTTAAACGCTGTCGTTGCCCCTTCAAAGATCAGATCGCTCACCGAAACGTAGAGGGAGGGGGTGGCTGTCGACTCCGCATCCGTTGCGATCTGAAGAAGGTGCTCTCCTAAGATTCGGGTATGGAGGTTTTGGAGCCCGACGCTCGAATTCGACCAAACTCGCATCTTCCGCTCTTGGTTCCAAAGCATGTTGTCGGTGACGATCCATTCTTCGTCTGGGATCGCGAACTGCTCGAAGGAAGGGAGGTCTACTTTCTCGATCGTCCTTCTGGAATTGAGATTGTGGAACTTCAGTCCCCAATGGTCCCTCTCCGCGAAATAGGTTCCATCCGAAGAAAAAACCGTTTTACCTCCGAAATTAGAGCGATGTGCTACGGGCTCCCCTGTCGCGGCATCCAGAACGACCCCTCGGAAAAAGATATCGGTGAATATGTACTTCAGATCTGGAGACACCCCCTGGTAGTCGTCCGTTGAATTGGACGTGTAAATTAGCTTCCCCTTCTCAATATCCCAAAGATTGATCGTTCCGCTGTAACCGATCAACGCTTGCGATTCCCCAAAGAACGTAATGGTGCTTTCTGGCTTTGGCCAGACGTAGGTCAACTCAGGTACTCCCCAGCTCTTTTCCGGCAATGCAATCGCTTGCCATGGTTCGAGTTGGTAGGAGCAATAGCGGTTCGGTTTATCCTTGACCCCTGTGGTGGTAATCAATCTTTGCTGGTCGGGAGAATAGCCGATCGGGATTTCGTTGTCGAAAAAACTGGGGCCGGCAGACAAGGCCATCGTTTCAAGATTGAGCCAGTAAAGGGTAGTCGCTTCATAGGGGCTTATCTCAGCCGGCGTCACCGAAAAGCAGATCACCCGTGCAGTACCCGTCGGAACGAAACGGACCTTCGGTTTCTTCGACGAAGCCCGACTTCGAGATTCAACCGACGCCCCCGACGGGAAGGGGAGTTCGAAGAAGCCATTGGAAATCGTGACATCGGCATCCCGAACTGTCGGGGTTATCTTCATCCAAGCGCTAGGAAACGGGGGAGTAGATGCTCCAAAACTGACGTTTGACGGAAGCTTCGTGAAATCAACCGCCGAGGTATCAAATGCGATCTCCTCAGGGCGGCGAGCTAGAATCGGGCGGCGTCTTAACTCTTCCTCGATTTGCTTCGCCAACTTCGTTCGCTCAATGGCGACCTTCTTGCTGCCTTCACGGAGCAACCATACCCTCTCGGAATCGTGGGTTAGATACCGCGCCTTCAGAGTGTGCTTTCCTGTGATATCGGTCCAATCGGCCCATGGCCCCTCCCCGTTCGGGTATCGCATGTCCGCGTACTTCGCATCGACGACACGAGAAGTTTTTGCCACAAAATCGCTAATCGTAATCTGGGCCCCGTCCGGAAGGATCGTATTGACGACCGCTGGATACCACCCCCAGACGCTCTTGTATTCCACCTGATCATCGACTCGGACCAAGGCGGCATCGACAAACTTCTTCTCAGCATCCGCGATTTTCGAAAGCTGTAGTTGCAGTTTCTTCGCCAGCTTCTCGATCGGAACTTCGACCGTGCTCCCATCCACCTTCTTAAGAGTCACATGCGTCGCAGTACGGCCGACCAATCTTGCGTTCAACTTGAAGGCACCCGTCGCGTCCGACCAAGTCATCCAGTGACCTTCGTTGTTGGGGAATCGCATATCGGTGATCGCGAATACCCCCTCCCTGTCGCCGATGTACGTATAGCTGACTCTCGCCTTGTTTTTGGAGTACTCCAGCACCACCCCCGAGTACCATTTCCCTGAATACAACACCTCCACCTGATCGCCAGGACGGACGGGGTCGATACCGAAAGCTCGGTTCGCGGACGCTAAAAGTGAACAAGCAAGGACCCCAAGGATCCAAAGCCGCAGTGCTAGGAGAGGTCTGCGCACGGAACACCTCACACTCGTCAAGGGAAATTCTATTGACCGATCCAGAAAGTATAATGTACTTTGGTTGTAGCGCTGAATGAATTCATTCGTTTGCATGATTGTTTGTTTTTAAAAAGGCGTAAGCGAGGGACAGCGCTGGCAACCACGCATCCATCCCAGGTCTCACAGCACGCTCTACAACTACGAACTCGTTCAAAATCGACCTTCCGGAGAATTAATTATGAAGCGTTCGCTACTCGACCGCAGCTGGTTTCAGTCGATCTTGGCCTGTATCTGGTTTGCAATGTTGTCGATTCCTCTGAATGGTATTGCGCTGAGCTACGTCGTTCTGGGTGACGAAGTCAAAACGAACGATTCGAATTCCGCTGGCGAAGCCACTACCACTTCGGATGTCATCGCAGCGATGAAAAGAGCGACCGGTTTTATGACTTCCAAGGTAGCCGTCAACGGCGGATACGTTTATGAAGTATCGCTGGATCTGAAGAGACGACGAGGTGAAGGGCTGGCATCACCCACGGAAATCTGGGTTCAGCCGCCTGGAACACCGACGGTCGGAATTGCTTTCGTGCGCGCCTATGAAGCGACGGGTGAGAAAATGTTTCTCGACGCCGCGGTGGATTGCGCACGGGCTTTGATGCATGGCCAGTTGCTTTCCGGTGGTTGGTCGGACCGAGTGGACTTCGACCCGTCAGGAAAACATGCCGGCAACTATCGCCATGGAAAAGGAAAACCGAAAGGTCGGAATTACTCGACACTCGACGACGACAAATCACAGGCCGCACTGCGGCTGCTGATCGAGGTGGACCGGATGTTGGGGTTCAGGGATACGGCTATTCATGAATCTGTCGCATATGGTCTTGAACGACTTCTGACAGCTCAGTTTGCGAACGGTGGTTTTCCGCAGGTCTGGGAGAAGCCAGTGGAGTCTGGACCGGTCGTCAGGGCTTCGTTTCCTTCCTACGATTGGAGAACGGAGGGGCGACTCAAGAACTACTGGGATTACGAAACGCTCAACGATGGGCTTGCTGGAACGGTAACGGAGACATTGTTTCTCGCGTTCAATGTCTATCAGGATGAACGATACCGAGATTCACTGATCCGATTTGGAGACTTCCTGATTCTCGCGCAAATGCCCGAACCGCAGCCCGCATGGGCTCAGCAGTACAACCATCAGTTGCAGCCGATCTGGGCTCGTAAATTCGAACCCCCTGCGATTGCGGGGCGTGAATCAGAGGATGTCATCGAGACGCTGATGAAGCTCACCCAGATGACGGGAGAACGCCGTTTTCTGGAACCCGTGCCAGCGGCCATCGCATGGTTGAAACGCTCTCGTCTGGCGGACGGCCAAATCGCCCGGTTCTACGAACTGCAGACCAATACACCTCTGTATCTGACAAAAGATACCTATGAACTGACTTACGAAGACACCAATCTCCCGACTCATTATGGTTTCAAGAACAGCACAAAAGTCGACGCGCTGGAAGCCCGTTACCAGATTCTAAAATCCGGCGGTGCGCCCACCTCCCCAGGAAGCAGCCTGAAGACTCTCAAGAAGAATGCCGCAAAGATTCTTTCCGAACTTGATGCCGAAGGTCGCTGGGTCAGTGACCGAAACGGCAACCCAATAGTTTTCACGACAACACCCGACGCCGGTTCTGTCCTGAAAAGCGAAGTCTTCAGCAGGAACTTGACAACCCTGGCTCAGTTTCTGACGACGGCCAAGTAGTTCTCATTTCACTATCGGAGGGCTTGCGATGGGCTGGCAACACCAACTTTTTGACAGTCCAAGCTTGCGCCCTTGCGCTACTATTGGTTTTTCCTGCGGAAAAATGTTTCGTAGACCTGAACCCTCCCTTCGGGATATACTACAAATGTAAATAAGGCCCAGTGATACCGATTGGGGAAACCTGCAATCAGTTCGAATTTTGATGCGAGGCTGAACATGCTTACTAGAAAATGGGTTGCTTTAGGACTGCTGTCGATCTCTGGCGCTGGTTGGATCTTAGCTGCAGACCCACCCAAGAGCACAGAAACCAAGAGCGCCGAGGAGAGGAGTTCGACCAAGAAGATGGAAGAGACGAAGTACAACAAACTTTCTCTCGAAGAGCGCCGGGTTATTTTGTTCAAAGGAACGGAACGCGCCTTCACCGGAAAGTACACCAACACCAAAACGGACGGAACTTACATTTGTCGTCAGTGCAACGCCCCCCTCTACCGATCCGAGGATAAATTCCCTAGCCATTGCGGCTGGCCGAGCTTCGACGATGAGATCAAAGATGCCGTCAAACGGGAGGTGGATGCAGATGGTATGCGCATTGAGATCCTATGCAACAACTGCGATGGACATCTCGGACACGTCTTCCACGGTGAACGCTATACGGACAAGAACACTCGCCATTGCGTGAACAGCGTTTCGATGACCTTTGTTCCCAAAGGAAAGCCTCTTCCGAAGGTGATCAAACTGGAAGAGAAATCCGAGAAGTCGGAAGAAAAGGATAAGTCTGAAGAGAAAACTTCTGAAGATAAAGCTCCTGTGATCAAAGCCGACTGAAGTCGCTCGCTGCGTAGCGGGGGTGCACATCGCGCCACCTTTCAGATTATCCGCTCCCCTCGCCCCTTTTAGGGGAGAGGGGCTGGGGGGAGCAGAGCTCTAAAGCGCTGCGCGAGCTAGGGCACCAAAGCGGTGTCCGACGGGGACGAGCCCCAGTCGGACAAGACCCAAGAAAAACTTCACACACCCTACAGCGGCGTGGCCACGGTATCTCATACGACCGTCAAGTTATCCCGGTGGATGACCTCTTCATAGGGGCATTGACCGAGGATCTCTTCGATCCGGTCGGAGCGACAACCTTGGATCTGTCGGACTTGCACCGAACTATAGTTGATCAGGCCCCGTCCGATCTCTTGAAAGGAGGGGGATTGAACCACCACAATATCTCCTTTGCCGAACTCTCCGAGTACGGCTTTGATGCCGATAGCAAGAAGACTCCTCCCTTTCGAAATCATCGCTTGCACGGCTCCCTCATCGACGATCAAGATTCCAGCCGGTTGTGCAGAGAATCCGATCCATCGCTTTCTCGGTGTAAGGGTCTTCGGTTGAGGCATAAAGAGAGTTCCCAGGTTCTCACCTTCCGATAAACGCACGAGGACGTCCGGCTCGCGTCCCCAAGCGATGACGACTCCTTGCCCGCTGTGGGTGATGAATTTGGCGGTGGTCAGCTTGCTGGCCATCCCCCCTTTGCTGATCCCCGTTTTCCGATCTCGAACCAACTCTTCCACCGAGTCGTCGATCTTGTCGATCGTCGAGAGGACTTGCGCATCGCTCTCCCGAGGATCTCGATCGTAAAGCCCACGCACATCGGAGAGGATGACGAGCAAGCTGTCTTGCATCAGTCCAGCCACCATCCCTGCAAGGCGATCGTTATCTCCAAAAGTCGTTTTCAACTCGTCGACGGCGACGGTGTCGTTCTCGTTGATGATCGGTATCGCCCCTAGTTCTAAGAGGCGACGGAGGGTGTTTCGAACATTGAGGTAGGCGACTCGATCGTCTAATTCGGACGCGGTCAAGAGAACCTGCGCCGCAACGCGACCATGCTCCGCAAAGATTTGTTCGTAGACTTGGATCAAGTGGGTTTGGCCGATCGCCGCGACGGCTTGCAGGGTCGCAAGATCGGTTGGACGTCCCGGCAGGCCCAGCCTTCCGACCCCGCTAGCGACCGCACCGCTCGAGACCAAGATGACTTGCTTGCCCGCTTCTACCAATCGTACCAACTGACGGGCAAGATTCGCGACTTGAGCGCGGTCAAGACGACCGTCGTCTCCCGTCAGAGATCGCGATCCGACCTTCACGATCCAAGTCTGAGCCTCTTTTAAAATCAGTTCGCGGTCGTCCATAGTATGAAAATCGATAGGTGTTTCGTCGGGGAATGAGAGGGATCGCCATCGTACCATCGGAATGGAAAACCGAGGAGTGGCTGGGGGGAGAGGGGAACCACGGAATACACGGAACACACAGAAAAAAGAGGGGGAGACGCGAAGCGTCTCCCCCATCACAACCCGAAGCGTTAGCGAGGGACAGCGCTGGCAACCAGACATCCATCCCAGGTCTCACAGCACGCCCTTCGTGCCTCAGGGACGTGCTTCCCGACGCCTGCCCGACAAGGCCTCACCCCTCAAGCCTATTCGTAAGATTCGTTCGATTCGTGGTTCATCCCCAGTTCTAACCGAGCCATTCGTTACGCTAAGATCCCTTTGACGACTTCGCCGTGGACGTCGGTTAGGCGGAAATCGCGACCTTGAAAGCGGTAGGTCAATCGGGTGTGGTCGAAGCCTAAGAGATGGAGGACCGTGGCGTTGAGGTCGTGAACGTGGACTCGATTCTCGGCGATGTTGAATCCCAATTCATCGGTCTCGCCGTAGATATGGCCTCGTTTGAAACCACCACCCGCAAACCACATGGTAAAGGATCGATTGTGATGGTCTCGACCATCGTTTCCTCCTTGCACCATCGGAGTTCGGCCAAACTCCCCTCCCCAAACGACGATGGTATCTTCGAGAAGCCCGCGCTCTTTGAGATCCATCACCAGCGCTGCAGAAGCTTGATCGGTATCGAGGGAGTTGTTCTTGACCCCTGCGGTCAATCCGCCGTGCTGGTCCCAAGCTTCATGGAAGAGCTGCACAAACCGGACGCCACGTTCGATGAGCCTTCGAGCGAGCAAACAGTTCCTCGCAAAGTTCGCTTTGTTGATATCGTCGATCCCATAACGCTTGAGCGTTTCTGGAGTTTCCTTGCTCAAGTCCATCAGCTCGGGTGCACTGGTTTGCAACCGATAGGCCAGTTCATAGCTTTGGATACGAGCCGCGATCTCTGGATCTCCGAACTGTTGTTGCGCAAGCCCGTTCAACTCCGAGATGGCGTCGAGGGAGGCCCGTTGGGTCTCTTGATCGATCCCCTTCGGATTCGAAAGATACAACACCGGGTCTCCCGCATTTCGCAAAGGGATTCCTCCATAAACGGTCGGTAAGAAACCGCATCCGTAGTTGCTCGCTCCACCACTCGTTCCGCGCGCACTGGTCAGCACGACGTATCCAGGTAGATCTTGGGACTCGCTCCCTAACCCGTAAAGCGTCCAAGCCCCAAGGCTGGGACGTCCGAACTGCTGCGAGCCTGTGTTGAGCATGATCTGGGCCGGAGCATGGTTCACCGCATCGGTCGTCATCGAACGGACCAAACACAATTCATCCGCGATCTTCGCCGTGTGGGGTAGAACTTCGCTCAACTCCATTCCACATTGGCCATGCTTCTCGAACTTGAACTTCGGTCCAAGTAAACCAGACTTAGGATTGATAAAAGCCGCGCGGTAACCTTGCAAAAGTTCCGCAGGAGGCAATTGCCCATCCCGTTTGGCAAGCTCCGGCTTGTAATCGAACATATCCAAATGACTCGGTGCACCTGCCTGAAATAGGTAGATGACGCGCTTGGCCTTCGGCGCGAAATGAGGAGCCTTAGGTGCAAGTGGATCGGGAGTGGAGGGCTTAGCGCGCTCTCCGTACGCGACTTGCTCTCCCGACAGGAGATGCATAGCGGCGATGCTACCGAGTCCCACTCCACACTCTTGTAGAAACCATCGCCGGCGAAGCATCTTCCCTTGAAGGTCATGAATTGAAGTCATATCTCGCATCGCATCAGTTCTTGGTAATGGTCTCATCCAAATTCAATAGCACTCGGCTAACGATCGTCCAAGCGGCAGCGTCTTGGGGAGTCGAATTCTTCGGGAGCTCCGGCAATGTCCCACTATCTCCCGTCGTGATCTCTCGTGGGTTCAACCACCCCTCCGAAATCCGTTGACGCTGCGAAGCGAGCAACTTGAGAAGGACCGCCGTCTCCTTTTCGGTCGGCTTGCGCGAAACGCAGAGCCGATAAGCATGTTCGATCCGTTCGGTATCTTCCTCCCCCGATTCGCGAAGGACTCGCAGGGCTAGACCACGCGCGGCTTCTACGAAGATGGTCTCGTTCAATCCGGTCAACGCAGCGAGCGGCGTATTGGAACGAACCCGTTTCGCGCAGGAGAAGTCGGCATTGGGCGCGTCAAATGCGGATGCGACGGGATCCGGCATCGATCTCTTTCGGAACCCATACACTCCCCTGCGGTAGCGATCCGGTCCCTCGGCCGCTTTCCAATAGGAGGGGTAGGTGTAGTTGTAGTCGAGAACGCTCTGAGGGACGGGAGGAATCACGCTAGGCCCGCCGAGCTTGTGATGAATCAATCCGGAAACGGAGAGGGCAATATCTCGAACGACTTCCGCATCGCTTCGGAAACGAGGACCGCGCGCCAAGTAGACGTTTTTCGGATCGAACTCGCGCATGGCTTCCGTTGCAACAGAGCTTCTTTGATAGGTATCGCTCAATACGATCGTTCGAAGGAGAGTCTTTTGGCTCCATCCCTTCTCCATGAAATCGACCGCCAACCAATCGAGGAGTTCTCGATGGATGGGAACGGGAGTTCGAGTCCCGAAGTCATCCGGCATCTCCAGGAGTCCTTCTCCGAACAACGATTGCCACATGCGATTGACGACGACTCTCGCAGCAAACGGGGAACGCCGATCGACTAGCCACATGGCGAATCCCAAACGATTCATCGGTGCACCCTCTGGTAATGGATGAAACTCCTTTGGAAGCTGGGCTTTTACGGGTTGCTTCGGTTGATCCCATTCCCCGCGATCGAGAAGGTGCGTGGATCGGGATTCGACGGGAGGGCGTTCCATCATGTGGAGAATCGAGGTCTCCGCGACCGGGAACTCGCGCCAGATGCCTTTTTCCTTGTCCGCGAACTCTTTCAACTCAGCGTTACTCTTCCCCCAAGATCGGAAGAGTTGTTCTCTTTGCGATTCGGAGCGTGCGATCGGAGGAAGGTGCATGATCATCTGATCGGCATAGTCGATCGGAAGGGCCGATGGCTTGTCATCTCCAGTGATGCTGACTCGGCAACATCCGACCATACTCGACATGCGCATGACGAACTTCAACTCTCCCCCCGAAGCGATCTCAATCGGGTTTTCAAGCTGAACGACCGCGACCGATGGCTGGTTCCGTCGACCGGTTCCTCGATCCCCCACCCAAGTCGTATCGTCGGTTCCATCGATCAAGAAAGAGACCGGTCCCGTTTTCTTTTTCTCATCGCTCCCCTTCTTCTCCTCGTTCGAGAAGTCGGCTGTTGCGTTGACCAGATTCAGCTTGCCCCAAGGTTGATCCGGGGCTTCGCGAGTGTGCAATTCGATCTCATGAATCCCCCATCCTCCCGTTGCACTTCTCCCAGGGCCACGATGGGGAAGATCGTTGTGGGTAAGAAGCTCTAGTCGAACACCCGTTAAACGCCCCGGCTCTGGCTTGGAAACATAGAAAACGTCTCCGCTGGTATGCCCTAACATCAAAACCGAGTGATCTTCTTCTTGAGTCGGGTGATTCAAACCGCTGACACTTTCCAGTTGATGGAAGGGGAGCGGTCTCCAGAGGGGGCGGTTGCGCGTGTTTTCGGCTACCCAATTTTCAAGTTCACGTTCCCAGTTGGGGCGTGCGGTTTGTATCTCTTGGCTCAGCGTTTTTAGGCGACCGTTGATCTCTTGAATCTTGGCGAGTTGCTCGTCGGAGTAAACCCACGATTGGGCTTCGTAGGAATTGTTTAAGAAGGCAAAGATCCCGAAATACTCTTCGTGAGAGATCGGGTCGAACTTATGAGAATGGCATTGAGCGCATTGCGTCGTCAAACCGAGAATCGCTTTGCCGACGCAATCGACTCGATCGAAGAGTTCGACCATTCGGAACTGTTCCGGGATGATCGCTCCCTCTTCATTGATCATGCTATTGCGTAGAAGTCCGGTCGCGATAATTTGCGATTGGGTGGCGTTGGGTAGCATATCGCCAGCGATCTGTTCGATGACGAAACGGTCGAACGGCATATCTTGATTGAGGGCATCGATCACCCACTCTCGATACTTCCACTGTTCGCGCCGGAGATCCTTTTCGTAGCCGTTGGTGTCCGAATAGCGAGCCAGATCGAGCCAGGTTCGGCCCCACTTTTCACCATACCGGTCGCTTGCCAACAATGCGTCGACCGTCTTCTCGTACCCAATCTCTTTGGCTTTGTCCAATTCGCTGGGACTGGGTGGGAGACCGATGATATCGAGGTAGAGTCGGCGAATGAGCGTTTCGTCATCGGCTTTCGGGGAGGGCTCGATTCCCTTCTTTTGAAGGGTCGCATCGACGAAGGCATCGATCGGGTTAGGGAGAGTTGATTCAGATCGATTGGATTCAGATCGCTTAGATTCGGGCAGTGGAGCTTGGGTCGGTGGCTGGAACGCCCAGTGTTTTTCGTAGGTAGCGCCATCGGCGATCCACTGCGTGAGGGCTGCGACCTGTTCGGGGGAGAGAGGTTTGTTTTCGCTTGGAGGGGGCATGATTTCGCCGGAATCGGAGCTGGTGATGCGACGAACGAGTTCACTCGCGTCGGGACTTCCGGGGACGATTGCGGGGGAGCCAGAATCACCGTTGGCGAGGGCCCCTTCTCGGAGATCGAATCGGATGCCACCTTGTCGAGTTCCTTCATCCACTCCGTGGCAGTGAGCGCAATGCTCGGCAAGGATGGGAGCGATGGCCCGTTGATAATCCGTCTCGCTCCCCTTCAGGTCTTCAGCATACCCTCCCCAAAAGCCGATGCAGATCGAGACGAGTAGGAGTCGCATGCGAGCCATAGCAATACTTGGGAGGCGTGTCGTCGAGGGGGAGGGGGATTTTCCGGCGGGAGTTCCTCTATTCTAGTCCTTGGAAAGGGGGAGTTCAATTTTTGGTGTTTGGGTAGTTTGGCCGACGCGTAAGTGTGGCCCTAAAATCACAACCCGTGGCGTAAGCGAGGGGAGCAGTTATATCTGGGGTTATACTCCTTCTTGGCTTTGCTCTTCCTAAAGCCCAAAGCCTAAGGTCCAAAGTCTATTTGGAGAGAAAAACTACCGACCGATTTGAAGTCGGCGTCGGGCGATGTCGATTCCTCGTTCTTTGACCAAATCGACTTTTACTTGGGTGCTCACCATGCGAGAGCCATCCCCTCCTGACTGCCTAGCACCGAGGTCGATCGGTTGTTTCGCTGCGGAGACTTCGATTTCCACGGGAACGTCCGGGCTCACGCCGTGGTCGCTGATCGGAAATCCTTGAGGGGAATAGAATTTCGAAACCGTCAATCGAAGTCCTCCATTGCCTCGGTCGTTATGGAAGACTCCTTGAACACTCCCTTTGCCGTAGGATGTTTGACCGACGATCGCTGCTCGCGAATGGTCTCGCATCGCACCAGCAAAGATCTCACTGGCACTCGCGCTGTCTTCATCGATGAGGACCACCAAGGGAATATCCCATGTTCCAGGTGATTTCGCTTGGAACTTATTGCTTTCGAATTCGCTTCGGCCTTTGGTGGAGACGATGGTTCCGTTGTGCAGAAAGAGATCGGCCAACTCCACCGCAGCATCCAGCAATCCGCCTGGATTCTTTCGAAGGTCGATCACCAAAGAGCGAATTCCCTTACCCGTCAAATCGTAGAGAGCTTTCGAAACCTCCGAAGGGGTTGTCTTTTGGAAGTTCGTGATCCGAATGTATCCGACGGTGGGTTCGACAACTTCGGCGATCGAGACGCTGGGAACATTGACTGGCTTACGTTCGACCTGTACTTCGATCACTCGTTCGTCGACCGTTTGGAGTTGCAGATTAACGCGTGTTCCGATCTCACCCCGGAGCATATCGGCTGCCTTCTTCGCTCCGATATCGGAGACCGATTGGCCATCGACCTTCAAGATGTGTTGCTGAGGAGCCAACCCCGCAACAAAAGCGGGGCCCCCCCGGAAGACGTTCTCGATCCGCAACGTGGTCCCTTCAGCCCAGAGCTCAACCCCTAGCCCGATGAGGTTTCCGTCGATCTGCGACATGACATCTCGATACTCTCCTGGAGTCAGCAACGCGCTGTAGGGGTCCAAGAGCCCGACAGATCCTGCGATGTACTCATAGAGTACAGCGTTGGTTGACAGGCCGATCTGATCGCTTGCCAATTTGGCGACCATGGTTGCAACATTCTTGAGTTCCTCCAAATTGGTGACTCGTTGCGCGAAGACCGTCTTGTGAATGTTCTTGCGAAAATGCTCGACCGCTTCTCGATCGGCGCTCCGGAGGTGCTTCCCGAGAAAATCGGGTTCGGTTAAGGCCACTTCGAGGAACGCCGTTCCGTGCAACGCCAGGAGGCGATAATCGATCCTATCGACGTAGTAGACTTCGAGTTTCGTGATAACTTCGTTGAAAACTTGAAGCGTCTCGGAGGCGGGGGCGGAGTCGATGGTATGGAGGAAGCTGCGGTCTGCGTATCGACGGGTTACATCATGATGAACGCGACATGTTTGGAGTCGCGTGACCAGCTCGCTCGGTTGCGTTCGGAGCTCGGGGTGTTTCTTAAGAACTCGTTCGTAATGAATGATCGCTTCCTGCCAACGTCGCTCCTGTTCCAATCGGAGCCCCGACTCCCGGGCGATTTGTTCCACGGAGGCCCCAGCTTGGAGCTCTTGCCCGACGGCAAAATTCCAGGCAGGTGCGTAGCCGATCAACGGAGCGGCGAACGCAGCACCAAGGGTCCAGAGACCGAGCGTTTTTCTCAGGTGGGTGAGCATGGAGGGTCTAGCGATTGGAAGCATGAATTCGCACCGTAAAGCAAGGAAGCAATGGAGTATGCAATCCCTTTAGCGTCCGTCAATAAAAACGTCTCAGAGTTCAGGCTGGACACTTTGCGCAACCGGACAACTCAAGCAGCGACGTTCGAAATGTGACGCGAATTAGGGAAATGCCGACAAAGTCCCTCGGTCCTTCGAGATGCTCTAACCGAATTACCAGCAGACTCCCCGCCGATCGGTTAGGCAATTTAGATCAACAAAACCAAGGAGCCGAACCCCCTCAGTCAATGCGTCTTGCACGGGGTAACTCTACGAAGGAGGTGGGGGGGAGGCAAGGAGTAAGCTTTGAGGGGTGAGCTTTGAGGGGTGAGGTGAAAAGGTGAAGGGTTGCCCATCGCTTTAGCTACCCGCTCCCCTCGCCCCTTTTTGGGGAGAGGGGCTGGGGGGGCCTGACGCATCGGTGTTAAGGGAGAGGACGCGAAGCGCCCCCCCCCCATCACAACCCGTGGCGTAAGCGAGGGACAGCGTCGCGAGTGCACGTAGACCTTGTCGGGAATATCTCAGGCGTTGGGTGGCACGTCCCTGAGGCACGAAGGGCATGCTGTGAGACCTGGGGTGGATGCGTGGTTGCCAGCGCTATCCCTCGCTTACGCCACGGGTTGTGATTGGGGAGCAAAACCGAAAGTGCAAATTCTCCTACCACCGTTTTTTTTCCAACTTCCAACTTACCACTTCTCACTTGAAACCCTTTCCCTTCTCACATAGGCTCCAAAAGTACCTCTTCTCTCACCCCAGGAAACATTCAAGATGAATCTCATAACTGCCAGTATTGCTGCGGCTGCGGCGGCCATCATCGGTGCCATCGGATGGGCTGCCCTTAGTTATTTCGCCAACATCGAGCTCGGTTGGCTCGCTTGGGGGATCGGGGCCTTGGTCGGTTTTGCCGCTCGTTGGGGGGCCAAGGAGGATCGCGGGTTTTCCTATGGAGCAATGGCCGCAGCCTTTGCCATCCTTGCGATTTTCATCGGTAAGTACGCTGCCGTTGCGCTTGCCGTCGAACGAAATGTAGCGGCTATCGTTGCCGAGGACATCTGGGCAAACCGGGAGGTAACCCCCGAGGATGGCATTGCTGCGATCGCAGGGGACGTCGCCGAGGAATGGACCGCCGCCGGTCGCAACATGAACTGGCCGGCGGGAATGAACGCAGAAGAGGCTTTCGCTCGGGAGGATTACCCCGCCGAGGTTTGGACCGAGGCTTCGCAACGCTGGGAAAACTTACCGGAAGAGGAGAAAACCAAGGAACTAGAAGCGCAAACCGCCATGCGAGAGGCCTTGTTAGAGAACATTAAAAATGGTGATTTCGGTAACCCCGGTGGGAAACAAGCGATCATTTTCAATGCCTTAAAAGACGCGTTTGGTTTTCTCGATCTCGTGTTCGTCGGATTGGCGATCTACACAGCATTCACAATCGGAAAAGGGCAAGAATCCAGCACTACGACCGCTCCTGGTTAAAAATGGGACTTCCTAATCGTGGCCTGACGCATTGGAAGTAAGGGGGTGGACGCGAAGCGTCCTCCCCATCACAACCCGTGGCGTAAGCGAGGGACAGCGTCGC
>CAYMXM010000045.1:0-17235 GCA_964394065.1 uncultured Pirellula sp.
TTCAAACTTCAAACTTCTTTTTTCCGTGTCTTCCGTGTATTCCGTGGTTCCCCCCTTCTTCCCCACCTTCCGCCGTTACAAACCGGATTTGAACTAGCCATTTCCAAGGAAATCGAAACAATACTCCCCCGAAAGTGGTTCATCCTTCAAAAAAAGTTCATCGCAGCCCCCATCCACCCCTCACCATGCAAAAGACATTAGTACTTCTTAAGCCCGATTGCGTCCAACGCCGACTCGTCGGGGAGATCATCTCCCGATTCGAGAGAAAAGGGCTCAACATCGTTGCGATGAAGATGCTCCGCGTCACCCCTGAGCTTTCGAAGCAACACTACGCGGAACACGTGTCGAAGCCGTTCTACAAGAACCTTGAGGATTTCATTACCTCGGCCCCGATCGTGGCGATGGCGGTCGAAGGTCTCGAGGCTATCCAAGTCGTCCGGGAGATGCTCGGAGCGACGAGCGGGCTCAAAGCCGCCCCTGGAACGATCCGAGGGGACTTTTCCAGTTCCCGCCAGATGAACCTCGTTCACGCTTCGGACAGCGAAGCCTCGGCGGTTCGCGAGCTCGCACTCTACTTTACGGCGTCCGAGCTCTGCGAGTACACCCCCACGCTCGTCGGCAGCTTCCGAGCAGGCGACGAAGCTTAATTCACTTAAAAATCATACGGCTCCCGAGGGTTTCCTTCGGGAGCTTGGCCTTTCTATCTGCACCATTTATGCGTCGTACCGACCTCCGCAATATTGTTATCATCGCCCACGTCGACCATGGAAAAACCACGATGGTCGACTGCCTTCTCAAGCAGAGTGGACAATTCCGCGATTCTCAACTTCAGGGAGAACGGATTCTCGACAGCAATGATCTGGAACGCGAACGGGGGATCACCATCCTTTCGAAGAACGTCGCGATCGAGTACAAGGGAATCAAAATCAACTTGATCGACACCCCTGGTCACGCCGACTTCGGCGGAGAAGTCGAACGGGTGGTCCGGATGGCAGACGGTGCCCTTGTCCTGATGGATGCTGCGGAGGGGCCGATGCCCCAGACCCGATTTGTTCTTTCCAAAGCCCTTGAAGTCGGGGTCAAGCCGATCGTTGTGATCAACAAGATCGATCGCCCCGATGCCCGTTGCGACGAAGTCGTCGAAGAGGCGCTGATGCTTCTTTGCGACCTGGGAGGAGAGCACTACATGGATCACTTCGATGTGATTTTCACGTCGGGCCGAAGTGGCTACGCAACCCACGATTGGAAGACCCCTGGAGAGAACATGATCCCTCTCCTCGACATGATGATCGACAAGGTTCCTGGACCCGACGTCGAAATGGAAGCTCCCCTGCAACTCCTCGTTACCAATCTCGATTGGTCGGACTACGTCGGGCGAATCGCGGTCGGACGAATCCAATCGGGGACGATGCGCAAGGGACAAAGCATCGATGTTGCGAAGGATGGCAAAGTCGTTCCTGCTCAAATCGCAAACCTCCAAGCCTTCGACAAACTCGGTCGCGTCGATGTCGAGAACGCTACGGCAGGTGACATCGTCGCCGTCGCGGGGATCGACGATATCGAGATCGGGGACACGATCTGCAATCGCGGGGAAGTCAACCCGCTCCCTCGCCTCCGAGTCGACGAACCTACCCTGGAGATGATTTTCAGCATCAACACCTCCCCCCTCGCCGGCAAAGATGGCAAGTATGTAACGACTCGCCAACTGAAGACGCGATTGGAAAAGGAACTCGAACGGAACGTCGCTCTGCGAGTACGCCCGGTCGAGGGGAGCGATGCATTTGCGGTCCGTGGTCGAGGTGTTCTACACCTGTCGGTCTTGATCGAGACGATGCGCCGCGAAGGCTATGAGATGAGCATTAGCAAGCCTCGAGTCGTTCTCAAAGAGATCGACGGCGTGGTGCACGAACCGTACGAAGTCCTCAACGTCGAGGTTCCGACCGAACGGATGGGACCGGTGATGGAAATGGTTGGAAACCGACGTGGAAAGATCGAAGAGATGACCCCACGTGGAGAGTACACTCTCCTCCGTTTCTCGATCCCCGCTCGCGGTCTGATCGGATTGCGAACGCGCATGCTGAACGCAACGCAAGGGACCGCCATCATCAACCATCGCTTCTCCGGTTATCAACCGATGGAAGTCGACCTTCCACGCCGACAAAACGGCGTCTTGGTCTCCATGGTCCCGGGGAGAGCGATCCCGTATTCCCTCTTCGCCCTTCAAGAGCGTTCCGAACTCTTTGTTGCACCTGGGGATGACGTCTACGAGGGAATGATCGTTGGAGAGAATGCTCGTGACAACGACCTAGTCGTCAATCCGACGAAGGAAAAGAAGCTGACCAACATCCGGGCGGCAGGGAGTGACGAGAACATCATTCTGAAGCCACCTCGCCAACTCTTCCTAGAGGCCGCATTGGAGTATGTCGAAGATGACGAGTTGGTCGAGGTAACCCCCAACGTCATCCGCCTTCGCAAAATCTACCTCCGCGAAAGCGACCGCCGCCGCAACAAATCCCCCAACGAGATGGCGTTCAGCTAAGACCTCCCCCCCAACTCACACCGTGGCCCGGGCGTCCCGCCCGGAGTTTGTAGTCCGTCGCGTAGCGACGGCGCATAGCAGCGGATGGGCGCAAGCCTGGGATGTCAAAAAGTTGGTGTTGACACGGGGTTCTGGATGCGTGGATTTATTCCTTGTGAACCGCAGGGGACGCGGAGGTTCGCAGAGGAGAACTCGAGGATAAGTATTGTATCCCTCTGATATCCCAAAGGGATTACAGCCATTAGCCGGTGGTAAGCGCAGCGCCACCACCGGTGATTGCTGTAATCCCTTCGGGATACCAGAAGATGTCTCTTCCGCACCAACGCATCCCATAGAGCCCCCCATCCTTCGTGCTCGTGCTCGTGCTCGTGCTCGAATCTCGAATCTCGAATCCCGAATCCCGAGTACGAGTACCGCTGCGCTAAGTACGAGGGCTGGGGGCTCGGCGTGTTGCGGGGTCGCTTAGGAAGGTTCGGTTTGTTGAGATGGAACGCTTGATTGGGTGTCAACATAGGTTTTGGATGGAGGCGCGACCGCTTCACACACCCTACAAGAATGACCGCGTCCCACGCCCTACGAGAAGGGGACTATAATGGCTCCTCTTCAAATCTAAATCGATCTCCTAATCCTTCGCTAGGTGTCGCCATGTTTTCCACACTCCTCTCCCCGTGGACTTCTCGGACGCGAACTCGTTTCGTTCGTCTATCGATCGTTCCATTCTTGTTCGCTTTGTTCGCTCTTGGAACCACCTTAGGATATGGACAAGCTCCCTTTCCGGTTCCAACCATGACGGAGATCCCCGGCGATCTTCCACCCTTCACCTACGTCGATGTCGGCGATCAGATTCCGAACTACATGCCTGGGGAACGGTTCGGAACCCAAGGGAAACCGATGAGCGAGATGCAGAATCCACTCCTCGCCATCGCTTCCGTCAAACGCTACTCAACACCTGTCGACTTCTCGTTGCATCTCTGGGCCAGCGAAGATGACTCCCTCGGCGGAAGCGAGCGATCGAAATTCGCAGGCCTCGCCGGCAAACCTCTCGCGATGAATTGGGATCATCGTGGAAGACTCTGGCTCTGCGAAACCATCGACTATCCGAACGAACTACAACCGATCGGCCAAGGACGCGATCGGCTCCGGATCTGCGAAGATACCGATCACGATGGAGTCGCGGATAAGTTTACGGTCTTCGCTTCCGGGCTCAGCATCCCGACGACTCTCGTCCCGTACCGAGACGGAGTCATCGTCCAAGATGGAACCACCACGGTCTACTTGAAGGATACCGACGGAGATGACGTCGCAGACTTCCGACAAGTTCTCATCACCGGTTGGGCGATGGGTGATACCCATGGTGGCGTGAGCAATTTCCAGTACGGTCTCGACAACTGGATCTGGGGGATGCAGGGATATAACGATTCCAAACCAGTGATCAACGGAGTACGCCAACAAGGGTTCCGTCAAGGGTTCTGGCGATTCGCCGTCGAAGCTGGCAAGTCGGATGACACAGCCCCGGTCTACGCGATGAAGGATGGAATGAACTCGCAGCAACGATCCTCTGCGTTCGAAGACCATACCATTCGAGTCACCAAGCTAGAGTTCGTGCGATCGACCAACAACAACACCTGGGGAATCGGTATCAGCGAAGAGGGACTCATCTTTGGCTCGACCGCCAATGGAAACCCGAGTGGTTTCATGCCGGTTTCAAACCGATACTACGAACGTGTCAACGGTTGGTCCCCTGAAGTCCTCCGAACCATTGCCGATTCGAACCAGTTTCAAGCGATCACAAAAAAAATTCGCCAAGTCGATCACTTCGGTGGCTACACCGCCGCAGCGGGCCACGCGCTCTACACGGCAAGGAATTATCCCAAGGCATGGTGGAATCGAATTGCCTTTGTCACCGAACCGACAGGTCACCTAGTCGCTTCGTTCGTACTAAGTCCCGAGGGGGCTGGGTACAAGAGTACGAATCCATTCAACTTGGTCGCCAGCGTCGACGAATGGGCTGCTCCAACGATGGCCGAGGTGGGACCCGACGGGAATGTTTGGGTGATCGACTGGTACAACTTCATCGTTCAACACAACCCAACCCCCCAAGGTTTCAAAACGGGGAAGGGGAACGCCTACGAAAGTGAACTACGCGATAAAAAGCATGGCCGGATCTATCGAGTCGTTTACAACGGAAAAGAGGGGCTCGATGCGAGTTCTTTAGAGGCGGCTGCAGGTTTGGTCCGGGACGGCCTCGATCCTGCAAATGAATCTCAACTGATTGCCACTTTGAGCCATCCCAACTTTTTGTGGCGCCGGAGCGCTCAGCGGTTGCTCGTTGAAAAGAAGAGCCTTTCAGCCGATTCCATCCAAGCCTTGCAAGCCAAGGTCGCGGACCAGACGGTAGACGAGGTCGGGCTCAACGCCGGGGCGGTTCATGCCCTTTGGGTTCTCAACGGGATCGGAGCTGAGATGCCGACAGCAACGGCTTTGGAACATCCAAGTCGCGCCGTTCGACGCAACGGCCTGCAAGCTTCGGCGAACAATCTGGCGACCCTTCATGCGATCGGAACGAAGCAACTCTTGTCGGATCCCGATCCGCAAGTTCGCCTCGCGGCGCTGTTGAAGGTAGCAGAGATAGAAGTTTCCGACGAAGCGATCTCAACCTTACTCGCCAATCCGAGTCGGATCGCATCCCTTCCTGATATGAAAGATTCCGATCGCTGGCTTCTAGATGCTTGGACCAGCGCCGCGAGCGTTCATTGGAAAGAGGTTCTCCCTCGACTTGTTCAATGCAAAGAAGAGCAAACTCTCGAGGCATTGCAGCGAATCGCGATTATTGCAGAACATGCAGCTCGCTCCAGGATGAGTGCGGAGTCGTTTGCGATTCTAGGGGAGTCGATCGAGCAAGCCGCAGTTGCCCAAGCCATCGTAGGAGGGTTTACTCGGGGATGGCCTCGGGACTACAAACTGCAGACTCCCGCCGGATTGGGAAAGAAAATAGCAGATACCTGGCTTCAAAAGAATATCCCGGTTGACGTGCAAGGGCAGGTAGCGATGCTCGCGAACCAAGCTGGAGTGCAAGAGATCGGCGAAGCATTGTCGGGGATCCTTCATCAATTGACTGACCTTGTCGAAGATTCGGACCAATCGGTCGAAGCGAGGATCCTAGCCGCTCAGCAAGCGACGTTGCTTCAACCGAGCAATCCTGAACTAGTCGATCTTCTTCTCGAACAACTCACTGCGCAAAGCAGTCCAGAGTTTTCCGAAGGGATTTTGAAATCGTTCTCGAATACTCGCATCGAAGGTTTGGGACAGAAACTGATCGCTCGAAGCAGAAACCTCCCCCCTGAATTTCGGAGGAATGCAATTCGACTTTTGATGTCCCGCCCCCAAACAACATTGGAGCTGCTCAACGCGATCGATGCAGGGCTTCTGACATGGAACGATTTTGAATTGGATCAGAAACAAGCCCTGCGAGATCACCCAACCCCACGGATTCGCAATCGTGCGAACGAATTGTTGAAGTCGAAAGGGTTAGCGATGAACGCTGACCGACAGAAGGTCGTCGAAGCGTGGAGCGATGCGGCGCATAGCGAGGGAGATGTTGCGAACGGAAAGGCTATGTATCAGAAGCATTGCGCTCTGTGCCATGTGCACGGGGAAATCGGAGTCCGAATCGGCCCCGATTTGACCGGGATGGCTGTCCACCCGAAAGAAGAGTTGCTCGTCCATATCCTCGATCCCAGCCGAAGCGTCGAGGGGAACTTCCGAACCTACAGCATTCGAACGGTCGATGACACGATCGTCACTGGGATGCTTGCGGGAGAGAGCAAGACCGCACTGGAGATCGTCAATGCCCAAGCCAAGCGAGAAGTGGTTCTTCGGGAGGACATTGATGAATTGATCGCTTCGCAAAAGAGTCTCATGCCCGAGGGCTTTGAGAATCAGATGACGAAAGAGGAGATGCGAGATCTTCTGGAGTTTCTCACCAGCAAAGGGAAGTATGTTCCACTTGCCATCGATTCGGTGGCAACGTCGATCACGACGACAGGAATGTTCTTCGGGGCGCAAAGCACCGGGGATCGAATGGTATTGAAGGAATGGGGAGTCCGAACGGTGAAGGATATTCCCTTTATCCTCATCGATCCTCAAGAGAGCCGAAAACCGAATGCGATTTTGATGTATGGGCCGAACGGTTCTACGGCACCGAAGATGCCGAAACAGATCGAGATCCCTTGCCGCACCCCTGTTGTTGCGGTTCATATGCTCAGCGGTGTCGGGGGCTGGTCTTATCCTGCAACCTCGAAGGGAACGGTCTCGTTGATCGTTCGCTTGACATTTGAGGACGGGGTGACCGAGGAGCACAAGCTACTCAATGGTGAACATTTCTCCGATTACATTCGACAGATCGACATTCCCGCGAGCGACTACGCTTTCGGCTTTGATGGGGGGCAGCAGATGCGTTATCTCTCGATCCAACCGAAGCATCGGAGCACCCTTTCAAAGCTCGAACTCCTCAAAGGCCCCGACTCCTCCGCCCCAATCGTCATGGCAATTACGGTGCAGACAGCGGAGTAGGAAGGACTTTGGATTTAGGCTTTAGACTTTAGGCTATAGGTCAGAGGAAACCTCTCATCAGGGTCTCCGCTCCCCTCGCCCCGCTTCGGGGAGAGGGGCTGGGGGTTCTTTAATGGGTATCTCCCTCTTTCCTCTGCGAACCTCTGCGTCCCCCGCGGTTAATATCCCCTTTTCGTTTCAACCTCTTCCCACTACTGTTTTGGTCAAACTACATCTTCAACGCGTTGCTGTACACCTGCATGATTTGGCCGAAGATGGTAAAGATCGCGGCGATGATGATCGCTGCGATCATGAGCCACACGACCACACCCGCGACGACAGCAAGCTGTTGGAGGGCTCGATTCCCCTTGTCGCGATAGGTCGACGCGAGGCGTTCTAACGATTCACTCTCACTCCCACTCAACTCTCCCACCTCGACGATCTGAAGGAACTCTTCTGGGAAAACATTGGCGGACCGGAAAGAATCTGCAAAGGAGTTTCCTTTCTGAATCTCCTCTTCTACCTGCTTGATCCCATCGATGTAGAACTGGTTCCCCGTTGAAAAGATCGACTCGCGCGCACTTCGCTTCGCGTCGACTCCAGCTCCCAACATCATCGAAAGGGTCATCGAGAGTCTTGCAAGCGCCGTATTGGTAACCACAGGGCCCACCACTGGAAGGTTGCGAACCAGCGGAAACAAAACGCGGTGGCTGCCGAACCAGTTTTTCCATATCGCATACGCTACGAAACCCATTGCTCCGGCAAAGAGTGCGCAGAAAGACCAGAAGAGAATCAATCCCGAAAAACCTCGCAGGCCGATTCCGGTCAGGTCGAAGGGTTGATCGAGCGCTGATCCCGCCTGCATAAAACCGTTGACGAAGATCAACAAACTGATGGTAAGGAACGCGATTGCGAGAGAGATCAGAGGAAAGGTTATCTGCCCCAGAAAGGCTCCTTGCGCTTTCCGAACCTCTTCGTAGTGATCCGCCATCGTGGCAAAGACATGGTCCACCCGCCCCGAGTGTTCCCCTGCACCGATCATTCGAACGAGCAATTGCGGAAAGTAACCTTCCGATCCCTTCATCCCGTCTGCCAACGATCCACCCTTGTGAACTTCTTTCGCGACGGCTTCGATCACCTGGCGGTGTCGAGCACCTCCATATTTGGACTCCATCGCAAGCAACCTGGGCAGGTCGACACCGGCTTGCATACCTGTTGCGAAACGTCGACAAAAACCTTCAAGCTGTTTCGCCGTTAGACCACCGAAGCTCATAGATGTATAGGTTGCTTAGAATGAAGGTTGCTCAAAAGCTTAAATGATACATCCCCCCAAGGTAGAACGGAATTCATTCCGTTAAACAACGCTTCCATTCAAAGCCCCTGTTGAAAGGCCCTGCTCGCTACCACCTCAGGGCCGCCTGGGCCCCCGCAAGTAGCGAGAGGCTCTTAACAAGCTTCAGGCTTCAGGAAGAATTGAGGAGTAACCACGAATCTTAGGAATCAAGGTGGGCCCGCCAACGTAGCCGATGTTTCTAACACTCCTACCCCTCACCCCCGGCCCCTCTCCCCGAAGCGGGGCGAGGGGAGCTGATTCCTAATGCTCATCACTTCTCACTTCATCGATAAACTCCTCGGCGCGTTTCCAGAACGAATCGGGGAGAGGGGCGTTGTGGTGGAGTTTTTCGAAGTCCATAAAGAACTTCTTCGGTGAAGGGCTTTGTTCAAAGAGTGCTTTGCCGGTTTCGAAAGGAACGATGTTGTCGTCTCGGCCGTGGATCTGCAGAAGGGGAGCGTTGTTCTTCTGGATCCATTGGGAGGATAGGAGGCGGTTGCGCATCATATACCGAATGGGAAATGCCGGGAAACGAATCGCAGCGACGTTGACGATCGAGTCGAAGGTACGATCGAGGATCAAACCATCGAGTTGGCATTCGGTGGCAGCTACGTTGGCAGGGAAACCTCCTAGCGATCGCCCCATCGCCAGGATTGGAACCTCGTTCCATGGCTGTGTGTTCTTCGTCCACTCACCGACCGCGACTGCATCGAGTGCGATCGTCTTGGCCGATGGTGTGCCACCGGTCTTGCCGTAACCACGGTAGTCATAGGCGATCACATTGACCTGCAATCGATCCCGGAGGAAGGCCAGTTCCTTAGCGATCAACCCGAGCGTTTCTCGATTGCCATGGGAGTAGATAATCGTCCCTTTGGGCTCTGAATGCGCGAACAGCCATACGTTGATAGGATGTCCATCACCGCTAGCAACCTCGGTCTCGATTGCGCCAACTTTTTCCGAATCCCAATCCCCATGTCGAAGGCTGGGAGCCGGAAAAACTAGGTATCCCTCAGACAGGACCATTACCGAAAGTATGGCGAAGTAGGCTGGTACACAAAAGAGGGCACCTCTCTTAGCCAGGACGAGAAATCGGTTCATTGGTGACGGTCTAACGGAGTAACAAATTCGAGGTCGTAAAGCTCCCTCGCATCGGGGAGTTTCCCTCTTCGTCATAGGTTAGTCGGTCATTTGGAATTAGGCTACGCTCCAAGCTCTCGTGTTCCATGATCTCTTCGTAAAGAGTGCGCATCTGCTTCCAGATCGAGATGGTTTCGCTCGATAGCTTACCTGTGTACTCAAGGTCATCGCATAACTCGCTGAGAGATACGCAACCGAGGAGGAGCTTCAAATGCTGATCCAAAGCCTTGGTGACAAGCTCGGACTGGCGAGCTCCGGGTGCCGGGATGTAGGCTAACCCCTCCTCCATACGGAACTGACCAGCCAGCTTCTCCCGAAGTCGTCGAAGTAAATTCCCCGCGTTCTGCTCGATCCAATCCGCACAAAAAGGCTCTTCGCTGTAGGAGCCAAGCAAAACGACATCTTCCCAAAGGGGAGAGTTCTCCTCCTTGAGCTCTTGAAGAAACGCATAATTCACAATGCGGACGGTTGTACCATTCGCCATACTCTCTCCTCCTCGAACAAAATTTCACTGGAGTACCAACCCGGTTGTTGGCTAGACGAATTCAAGTTGCGTAGGGGGTGTGTTCCCCTCGACATGCGGATTCCATTGTAGCGGTCGAAATGTCCGGTGGCAAATAATGGAAAAGGACTTTACCTAAGGGAGGGTTGAGGGGTGAGGCTTGAGGGCAGAGGGGTGAGGTCACGCAATCACAACCCGACGCGTGAGCGAGGGATAGCACTGGCAATCACGCATCCAATGCAAGATATCGCAGCAAGCCCTTCGTGCCTCAGGGACGTGCCGCCCGACGCAGGAAATATTCCCGACGGGGCGACGCTCACTCGTGACGCTGTCCCTCGCTTACGCCACGGGTTGTGATGGGCGGACGCTTCGCGTCCGCCTTCCTACCAACGATGAGTCACCCCCGGCCCCTCTGGAGCAGATATCTAGAGCGCAGCGCGATCAATATGGACTCGCATGTGTCATCGATCTGACTCCCCTTCGTTCTTGGCTTGAATGCGATTGCTCCTTTTCCAAGCGAATGAGCACCTATTCTTTCTCCGGTTTCTTACCATCCGGCCCTCTCTTCAACAGAAGCTGCGATGAAGCGACTCTTCTGGCACGGCATTTGTACAATGATCTGATGCACGCACAGAGTTGATTACGAGTTGATGTGGCGATTTTTGCGTGTGGCAGTCACATCCTGGAAATGAACGAAATGGGTAGAGTTATGATTTCCAAAATGTTGCGCCGCGGAACTCTTGCGGCACTTGTCGCCGCTGCATCGATGGTCGGTTGGGCTTCGACGGCAGAAGCGCAGTATGGGGTTCGGAGCTACGGATATGGAGGGCCTCGTGCTTACAGTGGTACGACCGTCTATTCGTATCGACCTGCTGTTGTCGTGACACCTCGCTACGGCAACGTCTACCGCCCCAGTTATAGTAGTAGTGTCTATCGTCCCAGTTACGGTAGCGCCTATCGACCGAACTATAGCTATGGATATGGTTACTCGGGCTATCGATCCTATCGTCCCAGCGTCGGTGGACCTTGGGGGGGATATGGAGTCGGTGGTGGGTTCCCGGTAGGTCCCTCCTATGGTGGAGGTGGATTCCCACGAGGTCCTTCTTACGGAGGGGGAGGATTCAGTCTTTACATCGGTCGATAATGGGAGACAATGCTCCCGCTAAATCGATCGACAGATTGATTGAGTACTTCATGTTTGATTCAGCTCCTTCAACCACAGGAATGCTGAAACAAGCAATCGCGAGGGAGTTGTCTTCTGCTTCGACAACTCCCTCGTTTCGTTTGTAGGGCGTAGGGTGTGTGAAGTGGTCGCGTTTGCCATACCTATCGGCTGGCGCGCGATGTTTACGTTTCCATTGCAATCACTGTCGCGTTCCAAGCGACCACGTAACACACCGGATATGTACGTGGCGCCGTCATATGCAGCTAACAGCGCCACGTACACTTCCGGTGTGTTGCGCGGTCGGGTGGATTACATCGGAATCGTGGAGGTAGGCGCGGAGGTCGTAGGAGATGGAGGCTGCCGTTGGTGTGTCGACCGCTTCACACACCCTACTTGTTACGAGCGCCAAATGCGATGAATCAACTCTTCGTATCGCTCGACCATGCTTCGAAGAGATGCGTTCTCCATTACGAAGCGACGGCCGTTGGAGCCCATCGTGGTCGCCATCTCTTCCGAACTAAGAATCGATACGAGTTTTTCTTCAAAGTCAACTGCGTCCCCTGGAGTTGCGGTGAATCCGTTCCAACCATCTCGGACCGTTTCACTGACCGAACCAACTCGAGAAGAGACCACCGGGACTTCGCAGGATAGCGCTTCCAGAATCGAAACCGGACTTGCTTCGTTATGGCTCGTCAAGAGAAAAGCATTTAACGCCGCGAAAAGCCGTGGTGTATCGCTTCTCGATCCGAGCATGTGGACGACATCACCGAGACCGTGTTCGGAGATCAACGATTCAATCTTAGGACGTTCTGCCCCATCCCCGATGATCAAGAAATGGATGTCGCTCAGGTCTTCGTGTCGAGTTTGGTGGATTCGCTTCGCAAGCTCGAGAAAGAGAGTGTGATTCTTTTCAGGGCGAAGGGCAGCGACGATCCCTACCAATTTGGACGAATGAGGGAGTCCTAGTTCTTCGCGGACTTCACGATAAGCAGCCTCGTTCGGGATGAATCGATCGGTGTCGATCCCGTTTCGTATCACCTTCACCTTCCTTCGAGGAAACCGTTCGAAATCGACGAGGAAATCTCCGTGCGATCCCGCGACTCCGATGAAGGCATCGGTGATCGGTGTGAGAAGGCGATTGAGGCGCCCCACGCCGTCGGGCCATCCCGTCGAATGCAAAGCGGAACAGACGACGCGCACCCCGGCTAAGCGGGCTGCGATCCGCCCCCAGAACATTTTATCCCCAGCCCCTACGGTAACGACTGCGTCGGTTTTCCAACGCTTGAATACGCTCCTTAGTCGAAGCAGAACTCCGACATCGACTTTGTTGCGGATCAGATTCTCGACGAGTGGAAACTCTTGTGAGATCTCTTCTCCGAGAGGGCCTCGCTCTTTGAGGCACACGACCGACGGCTGGATTCGAGTCCGATCGAAACCGCGCATCAAGTTGACGAGCAATGTTTCCGCCCCCCCGACCGGCATGCTGGTGAGGAGGAAAGTGGTGTTCAACGCCCTGCCGAATACTGGCTGGTTGGCATAGGAACTGCGATGCGCGTACCCTGCATCCTTGTCGCGAGCAGCGGTAGTCGAGCCATTTTCGACCTCATCCAACAGTTCCATTTCAAGACTCGTTGTTTTAAGTAGGGATTCCGACCGTGGTGGCGGTGATCTCAGTCCGAGGCAAACCGCAGACTTTGGGAGGAGGTTGCAACAGAGGGAGTTGCGACCGCATTTTTCGAGGATCGAGTGTCAACCAATTTTTGATAGCGGCGATTCCTGGGTCGCCATGGATGCGATGCATGTGACGTGGATCACTGCCAGGCCAATTGAGGCCCCCCGCGGCGCTGACGAAAGATTCGAAGCCTGCTTCGAACACCGCGTCGATCGATCGCTGCGTGATGTTGGCTTTCAATCCAAATGGAAACGCAAAGTATTGAACAGGTTGTTGCACCCAATCTTGTAGCTTCTTCCGAGAGTCACTGATTTCGATCTTCATCTGTTGAGGAGAGATATCCTTCCCAAGATCGATATGGGTATCCGTGTGCCCACCGATCGTGATCCCCTCTGCGGCAAGGCGTTGGATATCGGCGATCGAGTTCGGTTTGATCGGAACCCCCGCAGCTAGATCATGCGGGAAAGGTTCCCCCGTTTCGATGAAATGGGTGGAAACAAAGTAGGTGCAGGGGATCTCCCGTCGAAGTAACTCCGGAATCGCTTTGTCCAAGTTTTCTGCATAGCCATCGTCGAAGGTGAGCCCCACCATCGCCTCGGAACGAGTTCCGCTTATCTGCGAGGAGCGAATCTCGTCCAAACTGACGAATCGCCTATGCTTCTGAATCCAATCCAGGTGCTTGATGAAGTTCCGGTTGGAAAGAGACCAACGGTTGAGATTGGAATCAGCAACCCGATGGTAAAAGAGAATGGCAGCCGGAAAGTCACCCGATGCTTTCAGCTCCCTCGCGATTCTCAATCGTGAGCGCATCGTCGTCCAACAATAGAACGCTAACGCGATTTCACGGGAGGAGGAGTACATGGCTCGGAATTTCTTTCGGGAACGAGGGAATCCATTTAATTGCCTTCCTATCCAGGACTATGCCACTGAAGGAAGCTGATTTGGCTAGGTAAGAAGTAAATCGTTTGCCACCTTTAAGGTTGATCCGGTTTGTAGCGAATCGGTTGTGCGCCTGCGGGAAAGAATATCCAAGAGTCGAGATGAAAAAGTCCGAAGAGAATCGGAAGGGGTGGCACAGGTGTGCATATTGGGGTGGCACGCTCAGAGCGCAGCGATGGGCGTGGCTATTGAGTTGAATCATCGGGGGGGGCTTCGCCCCCCCCATCACACCCGTGGCGTAAGCGAGGGACAGCGTCGCAAGTACACGTAGCCCTTGTCGGGAACATCTCAGGCATCGGGTGGCACGTCCCTGAGGCACAAAGGGCGTGTTGTGAGACCTGGGATGGATGTCTGGTTGCCAGCGCTGTCCCTCGCTTACGCCACGGGTTGTGATGGGTGGACGCTTCGCGTCCACCCCTTTACCACCGATGCGTCAGGCCCCCCCCCAAGCCCCTTCGCGATGGACGATCAACCATTAAAACCACCGAGAGGACCTAGTGGAGTTTGCCGCAGCGTTATTTGGAATCGCGATCCTCGCTTGGGGCGTTTTCTTTCTGCGCTACCACAACGTCTTCGCCGGAAGCGCAATCTTCCTTATCGCTACGACCGTTTTCCCCCCCGAGTTCCTAAAACTCGATGTAGGTGGTTTGTCTCTTACCATCGATCGCGCTTGGCTACTCCTCGTGATCGCGCAGTTTTCTTGGGACATGTTCAGTGGGAAGTCCTATTGGCGGAATTTGACGGGAAGTGACATCTGGCTTCTTCTCTTTCTGATTTGGTTGGTGTTTCGAACCGTGACCACTCCGATCGGACAGGAGATCCCTGGCCAGCCATCGACCGTGATGCACTTGATCAATGGCTATCTTACGCCGGTGTTTCTCTTCTTCCTCATGCGCCATTCTCGGCTCGAACCGAAAGACTTATGGCCGGCACTCGTCGTTATCCTTCTATTTGGCGTCTACTTGAGCGTTACAGCGGTCCTGGAAATAGGAAAGGTCTGGGCCTTGGTCTGGCCGAAGTTCATCGCCGACCCAACGTTGGGTATTCACTTTGGTCGAGCTCGGGGACCGATGCTCCAATCGGTCCGCTTGGGAATGGTCCTCTGTTTTTGCTTGGCCGTCATTTGGGCATTCCCCCTGCGACTGTTCGTCCGGCAGAAATGGGCTTGGCTCCTCACCCTCTCCCTTTCGGCCCTCTACATGCTCGCGATTCTCCTGACCTATACACGGAGCATTTGGATGGGGGCGATGGCGGTGGTGGTCATCCTCCTATCCACCCTCCTCGCCGGAAAAGCGCGAGCGATTGCCTTGGGATCTTTGGTTGTTTCAGGGGCGATGGCCGTTTTGATCCTGGGCCCCAGTCTGGTGGCGTTTAAGCGGGAATATAGTGAGGCCGAGACACTCGAGAGCACCCTGATGCGAGGTGCATTCGCTTACGTTTCGATCGAAATGTTCAAGGACAAGCCGGTGGCTGGTTTTGGGTTCAACCAGTTTCAAGTCCACAACCGCCCCTATCTGGATGATCGCCGCACCACGATTCGATTGGAATCGATCCGTGGGTATGTCCACCACAATTCCTACCTCAGCCTGCTCGTAGACCTCGGTCTGATCGGAGTATTACTGTTTTTTATAGCAGGGGTGAGTCAGATGAGAAACGGCTGGGCCTTGTGGACCCATCCGATGACCGACCCTTATGGAAAAAGCGGGGCGATCCTTTTGTTCTGCATAGTGGCTGTCCATGCGATTCAAATGGCGTTCCATGAGGTTTCCTTCTCCAGCATCGAGTACACCCTCCTCATGTTTCCCTTGGCATTGTGCCAAGTTTACCGAGACGAACTCCTAGCCGACGTCGCTCCTATCGCGTCGAACGCTGAAAAATCGGAACAATTGTTCCAAACTTGTTCCCAGACTATTCCTAACTTTGCAAGCAAACTCTAGAAATCACCATCCCTCCAAGCATACTAAAAGGCGGTCCGCTCCGAGCTCCACACGATCCTACCACCTACCTCCTAGAAGTCAGTCGCAGGAATGGCAAAGTCAAAGTCCAAACCCAAAACTAACGCTCGCGCCACCAAAAAAGTCGCTACTTCCAAAAAGGTTGCTCCGGCGAAAGGGAAAATTAAAACACCAGGGGGAGCAGGCCCATCTAAGGCAACCTCTAAGGGTGACTCGGCGTCCAAAAAACCAACCACAAAGGCTGGGGAAGCCACCAACACCAAGAAAAAGGTAGCTGCCAAGTCTTCGAAACCGATCAAGTCTGCCAAGACAGCTCCTCCTGCCGCCAAAAAGAAGGGACCGGTTGCGAAGACGCCATCGAAGGTGACGAAACCTGCCGCTAAATCCACGAAACCGAAGGTTGCGAGCAAGAGCGAGGCGGCCAAACCAGCCAAAACGACCGGAAAACCACCCAAGGTAGCTCCGAAATCCTCCTCTCCGGCCTCCAAGGGGCCAGCAGCAGCAAAAGCTGCTGCTCCAAAACTTGCCCCGAAAACTCTAGCTCCCAAAAAGGGAGTTCCCGCTCCTTCCGCAGCCCCCACGAAACCCGAAATCGTCGCGAAGATCCGAAGCGCCCAGGCGAATAAGGAGGCGAGAAAGGATCTCGCACAGGAGACTCTCAAGCCATCCTTGGTTCCGAATACGCCTGTTCCAACATTGGAAAAAGGAAAGGATCGATTGATCTTGATGGTCCGGGACGCCTACTGGCTCCATGCTCACTGGGACATCACGCGTCAGACCGTGGAGCGAGCTCGGGTCTCCATTGCAGAGAACTGGCACAACGCCAAGCCGGTTGTCCGAATGCTCAAGCTCGAGGACAATGGGACGACCAACAACGCGGAGACGGTCTTCAAAGATATCGAGATTCACGGTGGAGTTCGGAATTGGTACATCGAGGTCGAGACCCCGGGCTCTTCCTTTAAAATTCAGCTCGGCTATCTGACCGCGAACGGCCGTTTCTACGAGCTTATCCGTAGCAATACCGTCACGATGCCCGTGGCCGGCTCCAAGGAGGTCGTCGATGATCATTGGGCGGATATCGCCAAGGATGCCGAACGAATTTACGCGATGAGTGGTGGGTACAACGAAGATACTCAATCAGGGGACCTGGAAGAGGTTTTTGAAGAGCGGCTCAAACGCTCGATGGATGTCGATGTCCTGTCGCAGTTCGGTTCGGGTGCGGAAGGGAGTCTCAAGCGAAGCAAGCAGTTCTTTTTCGATGTCGATGCGGAGCTGATTGTCTTTGGTAACACCCACGCGGATGCTCACGTCAACGTTGGAGGGGAGCCGGTGAAAGTTCGCAGCGATGGGAGTTTCTCAATCCGCCTCCCCTTGCCCGATCGCCGCCAGGTTCTCCCCGCGACCGCTCGTAGCCGAGACGGAGTGGACGAACAAACCGTCGT
>CAYMXM010000046.1:0-17185 GCA_964394065.1 uncultured Pirellula sp.
ACAGTTTTTTCTCTGCGCCCCTGCGACGCCCGCAACTGTGTGTTCATTGGAATGGGGAGGAACTAAGCCATTGTTTACTAAACCGCTGCCCCCTCATCCCCAGCCCTTCTCCCCCAAAGGGGGCGAAGGGAGCCGAAATCTTAAGTGTGCCGCGATCTCTAAGCCCATTCAAATCGGGAAGTTATTCGGAACAGTTTCTTACCCCTTACCTACTCACCGGTATTCCGACAGCACTCGGATCGTAGGCGCCTTGTCCGACGCGGTCTCTTACGACAACCTCTTCTGGATTGTCGCGTGGGGTGAAGTACCGTCCTCGATCGTAGGCACCTTGGAGGGCTGAACCGTTGAGTGCATCCTCGGATAGGCTGACTTGGTTGTAGGACAACAAGGAACCCTTCTCCCGGTGGAAATCTCGCAACGCGAGGTTGTAGTCCACCAAGGATCGATAGAACGCTCGGGTACTTTCGGCGAGTTGTTGTTGTGCTTGCGTCAAGAAAGAAACGTCGATCAGACCATTCTCGACCCTCAAGCGACGAACATCCACGGCTTCCGTGTCCGCTTCGATCCGATTGTAGTTCGTTTTCATTTGCTGGTAGCTTCGAGTGATCTGGCGAGAGGCGTTGCTCAAATCGTGCGAGACCCGGAGCTGTTGCTCTCTCAGGATGGCCATTTCTCGAGCGAGGGTTAGCTGGGCGTGTCGGACCGCTGCCGAAGATTGACGCAATCCAACATTGTATTGCCATTCCAATCCCGCCTGCCATTCTTGATAGTTGCCTTGAACCATGCTCTGGACCAAGTTGTTCCGATCGGTGTTGGGGTCGCGATCACCGATCAGGTGGTCTCCGAGCCCTCTCCATCGATACTGCGTTAATGCGTCGAGCCGAGGGCGGCGAGTAAGCCTAGCCCCGATCAGCTCTAACTCACGCCGTTTGATCGTCCATTCCTGCCGACGTATCTCGACTCGTTGTGTCAAGGCGTCCGCCATCGCAGAGTTCCAGTCAAACGCAACCTCCGCTTGCAAAGGTTCGTCGATCGGTTTGATCAAGCGTCCATCCGAAGGGGGAAGCCCCATAACATATCGAAGACGCTGTTCAGCGGCGTAGAGCCCATTGGGTCCAGATAAACCGTCGTTAATCTGTGCCGTGAAGGTGAAGTAGTTCGAGCGAGCTTGTCCCTCCAGGTCGCGCCCACCATCTCTGTGCCCTGAATCGAGAAGTTCTTTCATTCGTCGCCACGTGATCAACGAATTTTCACGCCCGACCGAAATCGCATCGAGTGCTCGATAGGCAAAGTAGAGCTCCCAATAGGCCCCCTCCACATCGTTGATTAGTTGAACGACACCACTTTCGAAATCAGCTAGAGAGATGTCGGTATTGATTCTTGCAATGAGCACCCCGTTGTACTGGCCCGGACCACCGAACGGGCCGACGATTCGGTTGTAGGTGGTTCCCGCCCCCAACATCAACGGTTGACGCCATTCGGCTTCGACGAAACCGGTGAAGTCACTGGGATAGACCCGGCTGGGATTGTTATTTCGATCGTAGAGAACATTCGTTCGCAAGGCGTAGCGGGCACCAGAAGCAGTTCGCTTTGCGATTTCGTTGACGTAGTTACCACTTGTTTGAACGGAGGTCGACGGGAACAACTGATTGAAGTTGTTGTTGTTCGGCTGGTCGTTCTTTTGCCAGAACAGCTGAGACGAAACCTGCGCATCGAACGCAGAGAGCGCAGCGTCCACTCCGACGATCGGGTTGAGATCGGTCAAAGCCGGGTCGAGTTGCGTTGCTAGCATCTGGGGAGCCGTGACGACTGACCCACCCAGGTTTCTAAGGACTTCGCTGCTTTGCAACGCTTGTTGGATCGCTTGTTGTAGAGACAGGTCCACCGTAGATAGCTCGCTCGGGTTTTCAACCGAAAGAGGGATAGGTGCGTCTGCCAATTGAGGATCAATAGGGGCTGCAACGTCTGGATACTCGACCTGCGTGACGTAGTCTTGGAAGTACGAAACGTTGGAATCGTTTTTCCAAGCACGGAAGCGTTCCGTAGGTTTGCAACCGGCGAGGCAGGTGGCGCCAACGCATCCCGCTACGATCCACTTCTTCAACTGTTCGCGAACTATCATCTTCGTTCTCGATATGACTGCAATGGGTAGAACTGCACTGACCGCCACAACTGTGCTTGAGTGCATTTAATGGATTTGCAGATCAAATCCTTACGGAAAGAACTATCGGATCAGCCCTCACAATCCCACGACCTCAGAGAAGGATTGTGGGGAATATTCGTGAAACACCGAGTGCAGAACTAGAAACTTGGGTAAGTCTCTCCCACGTGATTTTACGGGAATAATCGTTATAGATTAACAGGGAGGAGTAAGGGGCCAGGTGTAAGGCTTGAGACTTGAGGATAGAGGTTTTCGCTCCCCTCTCCCCTTTTAGGCATAGGTTTCTACATTAATTTTGGGATTGATCTTCATGCGAATTGCAGGATTTTGGTACTAGTCGAAGAATGAAATTGAACTCAACCTAAATGGTCACCTACAAAATCGTTACTGGAATCTAGTCGAAGGGCACATGGGGACTCCGACCCGTGCGGCGCACGAAATGGAGTACTGGCAACAACGGCGAGTTGCAAATCCTGCTATGATAGTAACCTGTCTTGCGCATCAGGGGTGTAGTACAGCGGCGTGTTGTATTTGGTAGATTGCGTGAGGTAGGTGGTATTAGGAGTGTGTATGGGACATTGGGAAAACGCGGGGCTTCCTCTCGACTTTGATGGAATCGTTCGTTTGTTTCCTTTGCCAAACATGGTCCTCTTCCCTCATGTGATCCAAGCGTTGCACATCTTCGAGCCGCGCTATTGCGAGCTCCTTTCCGATGCGTTGGAGTCGGATCATCTCATCACGATGGCCCTTTTGACTCCCGGTTGGGAAAACGATTTGGAGGGGAAGCCTGAGATCGGGAATACCGTTTGCATAGGGCGAATCGTTTCGCACGCACCTACCGATGATGGGCGTCACAATCTATTACTCGCGGGGATTAGCCGAGCGAAAATCGTCGAGGAACTCGACTTGGGAACGCCCTTTCGCCAAGCGCGCGTCGAGATCCTCGAAGACTATCTACCTGACAACTGTGACGAGTTGATCGAGCGCTATCGGGAAACGCTATTAGGAGTTTTTCGATCTTTCATTCCACCAGAAGCGACCGCCTCGCAGACGTTTGGTGAACTCCTCACACGTCACCTTCCGCTCGGTATTCTGACCGATATCGTTTCTTATGCAGTAAACCTTCCAAGCAACGTGAAGTTCGCTCTCCTTTCGGAGCCAAATGTTCTCGCACGTTATGAACTCCTGATGTCCCATCTCGGCAACTTCGAAGAAGGGGACGCTCCTTTGACATTCCCACAGAATCCGCACCAGGGACATTCCCCCCACCCCACAGATTTCCCACCTCGATTCAGCGACAATTAAAAAGGGGCGTTTTCTCTACCTGGCCAGGGCCTGTCAAGAATTGTTATTGCCCTGAAAAGGGTGGCACGCTCAGAGCGAAGCGATGGGCGTGGAGGAATTTCAACGCAGAGTCGCAGAGTCGCAGGGGTGCAGAGACGCAGGGGTGCAGAGACGCAGAACCTTTCAACTGGATATCGGACACCGCTTTGGCGCCCTAGAGTGCCACCCAGATTATCCCTCTGCGAACCTCCGCGTCCCCTGCGGTTCACCTATAATGCAGAATACATCTAGCTTGGCCCCCCCCTTAGGAATCCCATCCATGCCATCTTCAACACCGCGGCTTCCCGCAGCGTTTCTTCTTTCCCTATTCGCGAGCACAACAACGGGTGGGAGCCTCTTTGCTGAAGAGAACCAATCGAGTTCTCCTAAACCAAGTTACGTCGCAGAGAGTATTCAAAACCTTGCGGACAATGTAACTCCCAGTATGCCCTGGCAAGCGAAAACGGTTGATGAGCATGAGAAGTGGCAAGGAGAATTTCAAAAGGTCATCGTGGGACTAATCGGGAAGATGCCAGCCGCAGTACCTCCCGAAGTCCAGTGGATCGAAAAGGTCGAACGGGAGCTTTACACCCGCCACAAAGTGTTGGTTCGAACCGAACAGGAGTACTGGTCGCCTGTCTACTACTTCGTTCCGAAGAAGATCGATCGCAAGGTGCCTGCGATCGTCTGCTTGCACGGCCACAGTGGAATCGTGCCCTACATTGACGAGTCGAAGACCGAAGAGGGGCGAAAGAAAACCCGAGAGCATGAACTCGACTATGCGATTCACTTCGCCGAGCGAGGGTATGTGACTGCGGCGATCGTTGTTCGTGGCTGGGATGAAACGAACGACCGTCAAGATCCTGGAGTAAAATCGCCTCGGCGAGGTTGCTATCAGATAACAATGACTTCTCTCTTGCTAGGGATGTCTCCGCAAGGCTTGCGATGTTGGGACGCGATGCGCGTGATCGATTTCTTGCAAACCCAACCGGAAGTCGATGGAGAGCAAATCGGAGTAGCCGGTCTTTCCGGGGGTGGAACTCTAGCGTTGTATCTTCCCGTCCTGGACCCCCGCGTGAAGTTGGTAATGATCGGTGGGGCCTTTTCCTCCTATCGCGCATCGATCTACAGCATCCACCACTGTATCTGCAATTGCTTGCCTGGGGTGATGCAGTATGGTGATATGTCCGACGTCGTCGCTCTCTACGCGCCTCGTCCCGTCCTGTTGATCAACGGGATCAACGATCCAATCTTTCCGATTCAGGAAGCACGCGAGGGATACGCGAAGTTGCAAGAGGTCTATCGCCTCCTCGGAAAGGAAGAAAACATCGATGCCGACTTCTTCGACGGCCCACATGCTTGGTCCAATCGAAAAACGATCCCGTTTTTGAAGAAGCATTTCGGAGAATGATCGTTCCGTCGAAGCTCGCTTCGTTCGTGGCCTGACGCATCGGAGTTAATGGGGTGGACGCGAAGCGTCTACCCCGATCACAACCCGTGGCGTAAGCGAGTGACAGCGTCGCGAGTGCACGTAGCGCTATCCTGGGCTGTCAAAAAGTTGGTGTTGTGAGGATTTATGTTTGCGCAAGTTTCGTTCTCCGATTCACTTCTTGTCCGATCGGGGCTCGTCCCCGTCGGACACCGCTTTGGGCCCTAGCACGCGCAGCGCTTTAAGATATCCGCTCCCCTCGCCCCGCTTCGGGGAGAGGGGCTGGGGGAGCAGAATTCTAAAGCGCAGCGCGCCGAGACTTAAAAACACGGAACTTATTTCGGGATAGTTCCTAAGGTGCCTCTACACTTGCGCCGGTGGCGGCTTCTTGTCGAAAACGTTCTAGTTCTTCCGTGAGCTGCCCCAGGTCGAGCACTTCTTCGATTGCGACGTCTTTTCCACCGCCCCCTACCGGGCGCGCACTGCATTTAAAGAAAGTGGCGAGGTAGCGTTGGGTACCTCGTTCCTCTGGAACTTTGAAGCGATCCCCCTTCTGCAGGATAGGTCGGTAATCATGCATCTGTCCAAACTGTCGTTCCCCTGCAACTTGGCAAGGAAACCAATGCCCCTTTCCGTTCTCATCCTCAAGATAGAACTCGGGATAGCAATGCTCCGGAATCCAAACGCATCGGGCCGGGATGCCACTCGCTCGGCAGAGAGCGACGAAGATGCCTGTCATCTCCTCGCAGTCCCCTTTCTTGTCTTTCAATGCGTCTTTGATGTGCCGAACAGGTCCGTTGTAGTAGACGATGTTGTCCCGGACCCAATCGTAAAGGAGTTCGACTTGTGCCCAAACATTCTCGGGTTCGGAATCTGCGATCGCTTTCGCCGTGCGACGAATTTCGCTCAACGATACATCAATGTAGGGGCTTGAACCCAAGTACCATTGCAGTTCGCGATGAATCGTCTTAGGCCGCCGGAAGCCAGAGACATCTTCCGGAGCGTTGATAAAGGACTTTTCGATGTTGACCTTGAACACCAGGTCGAGTTGGTCCCCCGGTCCCATCCCTTGCATCTGCATCACCAATTGACGGGCTCCGGCAGGGAGATCGCGAAACTCCCATCGCATCGAATCGGGGATGTTGGATTCGATGATCGTCACCTTCTGTTCGGGCCAATCCATCGGGAAGGGGATCGTTGCCAAGATTCCCGAGATACGGTTTTGATTGGCAAAAAATTTCATACCAAATCGCATGTCCAGCGATCTGGGAGCGTAGAGTTGGATTCCGTTGTCCGTTTCAAGAACCTGCCCGATGACGACGTTGGCAGGTACCCGTTTGCTCCCCCCGCGACTTTTTTCCTGGGTCGGCTGGGGACGTTCCTCGACTGCATCGTCCTGTGAAAAAGCCGGGGGAGAAACGATTCCGCCGTTCCATAAAAGCCCCATCCCTAACAGAAAACACCAAAACTGCCCCGTTCGACGCATCGATCCCATCTCCTCTCTCGACATGAAAGCGTTACTTCCAGGTTAAGCCGAGAAACCGATTTTTGCACGCGAACAGGGAAAAAAGAAAGGGAAAAAGACAACGTGATGAAACATTTTTCCGCAGGAAAAATCAATAGTAGCGGTAGGGGGCGAGCCTGGGCTGCCAAAAAGTTGGTGCTGCGAAGATTTAGGTTTGCGCAAGTTTCGTTCCCTGATTCGCTTCATGTCCGACCGGGGCTCGTCCCCGTCGGACACCGCTTTGGCGTCCTAGAACGCGTTGCCCTTTTAGATCTCTGCTCCCCTCGCCCTGCTTCGGGGAGAGGGGCTGGGGGTGAGGGGGAGAAGTGTAGGAAACAATGGCTAAGTAGTAGATTGGGGGTAACACCTCTTGTCATCATGATCCGTACGCGCGGAGGCGCAGGGACGCAGAGAGGAGATCGGTCCGTTTCTCCGGCTCTGCGTTCCTCTGCGAACTCTGCGGTTCAATCCTCCTATTCGCAAGATTCGTCCAATTCGTGGTTATTCCCTAAAGGCTATTGAGGAGGTGGTGTCAGTTTTTTCCCAATGCGTTTCAGAATCTCATGCACCAATTTTTGCTGCTTGATGGTTGCGCAAACCATAATCGCTGGCTGCACTGCATCGTAGGCAGCGTGCGAGCGATCTTCCTCCGACGCGTCACTTGCGATAGATGCAAGGATGCATTGAGTCAATATCTCAGCAAACTTGCCTCTGTCTGCTTCATTCGCAGGCAACAAATCCTTAAGGGAATGCCCCATGACCACTAGAGTTTCTTCGTCAGCAAGAACTGGCGTACGAGGGATGATCGGTGCAAGGCCTTGAGACTTCCGAACAGCATTGGTCGAGTTCAGCAACATGCTTTGCACCAACGCGTCTTCATGCCCAAATCGTTCCGCAGCTTCGTTCGCCACCTCCAACGCCTTGACCGGACTCTGTTCTCCAACGAATCGGTTGTACTTTTCCATCGTCTCGCGCCACTCCTTGGACTTTGCCTCCGCCTCTATCTTTTCATCCCGCTCCTTCGACTCTGCAGGCTTTGCCTCTGGAGGGGCATTCGCTGTTTGCGAGTACGCAATCGTACAGGGTAAGAATGCAGCAAACAGGCAACTTACCAGAAGGCTAACTTTGGTTGTTTCAAAACAAATTCTAGGATTGGCAATCATCACGAACCTCTTCTCCACAGCAGTATGTCCGAACAACTCGCATGCCGACGCTGGCAAACCAGTGTTATGGGACTCGATCAAATCGGTGATTCGATAAAGGAACTCCGCATATTCTCGACGACTCGTGCGCGACTTTGCGATCGCAACCGCATCGCAGCAGTACTCCTGAAGCGCTCGCATTTTTCGGACGGCTATCCACGAGACAGGGTTCCACCAACAGAACGCGAGTATCGAGAAGCCTATTGTGTTGGCCCAATGGTCGCGCCGCCGATAGTGAGAGAGTTCATGCAACATAACGCAAAGGAGGCGTTCGTCACTCAGTGAATCCTTAATCGTTTCGGAAAGGACGATGTGAACGGAATCACGATCGATCCAGATAAAAGGGGACGTATTGGCTTGAATCACTGCCACTCTTACCCGACGACGGACTCCGAGCAGGTCCGCCGCTTGTGACGCGATCGACAACAGCCTTTCATCGCCAAAGTTGGCCAAGCGGATCGCTCGCCGAATTAGTAGGCCCCTACGCATCGAAAGGAAGAGAATGCAGACGGTTCCAACTAAGCTGAGAATCGTAAAACCGATGAGTATTCCGTTTCGGGGGACGACAGACTGCTCCGAGGCTTTGACATTTTTTAGTGGAACGCCTATCGCTTCGACTTCGGAGGGAACTGTGTTGAGATTACTTGACGGTTGAGAATTCAGATCGCTCTGAATAAGACTTAGGTTCCCTGGAATCATAGGGATATCCAAAAGGGGTGGCGTTATCATCGCGATAAGTACCACCCCCCAAAGGGAATGTTGTAAATTCGGAAGATTGCGTACCCAAGGTACCAGCGCGATCAAGGCAACGACACACGCGAGGATCGCCGATTTAATCCCGTTTGCTATGAAGAGTTCAGCTATCGCGTCCATAACTCTGCCTCCACGTCCTTATTCCGTCTCTTCAATAATTTGCCGGATACGTTTCCGTTCTTTCGCCCCGATTTTTCCATGCTTAAAGAGGGTCATTACCATCGGAGCAAGGGCGCCAGAAAAGTGACAATCAGCCAACTTCTGTATCTCGCTGGCGACGTACTCCTGTTGAGTAAGAAGGGCTGAAAACCTGTGCGCGTATTGGGAAGCATCGCATGCAACCAATCCCTTCGCCATCAGGCGTTCGAGAAGTGTTTTCACTGTCGTATGCTTCGCTTGCGAATGTTCCCCGTAGATGGTTTCTGCGATATCCCGGATCAAACTAGGACCTTGCTCCCAAATCACCTTCAACACTGCAAGCTCAGCTTCGGTAGCATTCGACATTTCAAAGAGACCTTTGGAGTGATTCTAGGACGTGACGTCTTAGGATATAGGACATGCCGTCTTAGGTCAAGACAAATCCTACGGAGCAGGCTTGAGGGGCCAAGTGTCAGTCAAAAGAGGTCAGTTGAGTTGGCAAAGCAAAAAAGAACGCAGGGACGCGGAGGCACAGGGACGCAGAGAGGAGATCGGTCCGTTTCTCCGACTCTGCGTTCCTCTGCGAACTCTGCGGTTCAATCTTCTTATTCGTAAGATTCGTCCAATTCGTGGTTATTCCCTAGAGAAGAGCAGAGCTGCGAAGAGAAAAAAACGTATCGCTTGCCCCAAACACTAACTTAAAATCTCTTTTAACACATGGCCATGCACGTCGGTTAAGCGGAAATCTCGGCCTGCGTAGCGATAGGTCAATCGTTCGTGATCGAAGCCGAGTAAGTGAAGCATGGTAGCGTGGAGATCGTGAACGCTTGTCGGGTTCTCTACCGCTTTGAATCCAAATTCATCTGTGGCTCCATAAGTCATCCCGCCACGGATTCCTCCTCCTGCCATCCAAACAGTGAACCCATAGTGGTTGTGGTCCCGACCACTTCCCCCCTCCGAGGTCGGAGTCCTCCCGAACTCCCCACCCCATAACACCAGAGTGTCCCGAAGCATATCGCGCTGCTTCAAATCGGCGAGAAATGCTGCGATCGGTTGATCGATCTCGGTGGAGTTCTTGCGCATGTTTCCCTCGATGTCACCGTGGTGATCCCAAGGCTGGCCAGCCCCATGCCATAACTGAACGTACCGTACCCCTCGCTCCAAAAGGCGTCGGGCCATCAATGTTTGTCGACCATGAACCGTGTCACCATAGCTTTCCAAAACGTGCGCTGGCTCGTCCGAAAGATCAAAAACCTCGGCAGCCTCCGTCTGCATCCGGAACGCTAACTCAAACGATTGAATTCTCGCCTCCAAACGGGGGTCGAACCGATCCGCTTGATGGCCCCGATTCAATCGACGAAGCAACTCCAACTGACGCCCCTGGATCACATGGGTTGCGTGCGGACTTCGAATATTCTCCATCAATCGATCCAACTCCCGATGCTTAGGATCGATAAAGGTTCCTTGATAACTCCCAGGCAAGAAACCAGATTGCCAATTGGCCGTATCCTTGATCGGATACCCTCCCGGACACATGGCGATGAAACCTGGAAGGTTCTGGTTCTCCGTCCCCAACCCATACATCAACCACGAACCGAAACTAGGACGTGATTGAATTGAGTCGCCACAGTTCATCAACATCAAAGACGGTTCGTGATTCGGAACTTGGGCATACATCGATCGAACGACGGCGATGTCATCGGCATGCTCAGCTGTCTTCGCAAAGAGCTCGCTGATCTCGAGTCCGCTCTCTCCATACTTCTGAAATTTAAAGGGAGAGGGAAGAGCACCTGCTGTCTTGCGCTCCGTGAGATAGGTCGTCGGTAGGGGCTTACCTGCGTATTCCCGCAGCTTTGGTTTGGGGTCGAAGGTGTCGACGTGGGAGGGTCCGCCATTGAGGAAAAAATGAACCACTCGCTTCGCCCGAGGTGCAAAGTGAGGTGTCTTCGGTCGCAACGGATCGCTGGTGTCGACCTCTTGAGCACTGGTCGGTGATGACTCCGCAAGGAGACTCGCTAACCCCAACGCTCCGATCCCCATTCCCAACCGCTCCAAAGCATCCCGCCGCGTGAAAGATGGAGTCCACATTTACTAGATCCTTATTCTTCCCACTTTTGGAAAATCAAGCCATTTAAATTGGTTATCAAAAACACAATACACGCTAAAAGAACAAATGTCACCTTCCGCCCTCTGCGTTTCTCCGCGCCCTCTGCGGTTCATTTGATTTAACCGCAGAGGGCGCGGAGAAAAGCAGAGGGAAGAAGGAGGAAGGGAATAGATGGGACGGATCAATCTACGAACTGGGCTTCATTGGAGATGAGGAGGATTTGGGTGAGTTGCTCCCAAGGGGTTAAGTATTTCGGCTCTTGCGTTTTGAAGTCTTTTGACGCGTCCCAGTTGAGTGGGGATTGCGATGCTGTAGCGGAAGGTAATTTCGAAGAAATCGTTGAACCCGATAGCGTAATACCCGGTGCCCAATTCGCGTCTTCATAACTGAGGGTTTCGTGGCGTTCAACGATAAAGTCAATCGTGTCGCCGGCTTCGACGTTTATTTCGTCTAAGTGGAATTCTACCGAGCCATGCGCTACGATCTCAGACTTTACAATACCTTCCCTACTGGAAATCAACGTTGCTCGAACTCCATCCCCTTGAGGATGAGGATGCTCTGCAACGGAACGTACAGTAGCCGTTCCTGGCTCAGGTGCTGTCCATCGGAGAATAGCGGAATGTTGCGAATCATTCCCCGAATGAATCGTTCTGTTCGTGATATGGACCCATCCAAGATTTCCATCGGGGAGATTCGGTCCACCTTGCCAATGTGTCTCGGTCGCATAAGGCAAAGGGGTAAACGAACGAAGCTTCTTTGCCTCGTGATCCACCTCCCCATACCCATAACTCCACGCAAGTGTTCGTTCAGAGGAGGGTTCTTTTGAAGGAGGTGTGGCCGATGCAATCCATTCAGACAACATCGCAACCTCTTCTTCGCTCGGATTCCGTTGTAGAATCGTCCGGTAAAGGGATGTGATTCGTTCTCGGGCCGTCACTTGATCGGAAGAAGGCAACCTTTCGACGATCGCAGCTGCGCGGGCTGCAACGAAAGGATGGTTCAAGTAGAAAAGAGCTTGCTGAGGAACAACGGTTTCATTGCGCATCGGGGCGTGCATGTCAGGATGCGCAACATCGAAGACGCTCAGAACCGTCGGCATGAACTGACGATCGATGGAACCGTAAAGGGAACGACGCAGGTTCGTATCGGTCTTACCTCCGAATAAAGGAGTGGACCTCCCCGATTTTTGACGGACCAGCTCACCGCTAGCTGCCAACATCGAATCGCGCATTCCCTCGAAGGTCAATCGCTTAGGATTCATCCGCCATAGCAGCCGATTTTCTGGATCGCGAGCAAGAGACTCGCGAAGGGATTCCTCTTGCTCTGGACCTTGGCTCGATCGCTGATAAGTCTCCGACAGGAGGATGGTTCGGTGCAACCATCGGCTACTCCAACCGTTGCGAATGAACTCGCTGGCTAACCAATCGAGAAGTTCGGGATGGCTCGGAGGGGTCGCTCGGACGCCGAAGTCGCTCGGTGTCGTTACCAGCCCCTTTCCGAAATACTGCAGCCAAACGCGGTTGACCCAAACGCGCGCCGTGAGGGGATTTTCAGGATGCACTATTGCGCGCGCCAACTCCCAACGCCCACTCCCCGTTCCGATCGGAATCTCTCCCGCTGCTAGGAAAACTTCAGGGAAGCGACGGGGAGCCGTATCTCCCTTCATCGCAGGATTCCCTCGTCGAAAGATGCGAGGCTCTACGAGTGAACTGTTCTCGGAAAGAATCAACGCATGGGGAACTTTGTAGGGATCTCGCAAAATCCAGCGATCGATTTCACCTTGCTTCTTCCAAAGTTTGACCACCGTATCGCTGTCCCAGATCCATTCGATCTCCGACATGTAACGATCGGGAACTAGGCAAGGTGACATCTCGTCCCGAAAGAAATTTCGAAATGCGGATAGCTCATCGACTCCGCGATCGTCTTGTGGAATCTTCTCCCCACCATCATCTTCCACCACATCTTTTTCCTCCGACTCTGCGATCTCTTTCCATGCGGTTTGAAAAAGCTCGGCGTACTGTTGGGCGACCGCCTCTATGGAGTCAGGGGGTTCGGCGAATGCACGAAGCAATCGGGGATGGATCTTCGACGAGCCTTCTTTCCAAGATTGGCAGAGTTCCCGACTTCGGTCTGCGAAGCTCTCCGTCGGAATTTGCGTGAACTCTAACCAGGGAAGGAAGAGAGGATCATTTTGTTGAGCAGCCCGGTTTAAGAACGCTTCCCAGCGATGGACGATCGCAGGTTGCAAATCGGCTTTTGAGGTGATCTGACTGAAGCTTACATCGGGGTATTTGTCCAGCGCACGCTGCGCGAGAAGGTAGTCTGCAATACGATCACGAACAAGCTGTTCCGCTTCTCGTTTCTGTTCTACGAGGAAGGTCTTATAGTCTCCCTTTCGCTTATTCAGTTCCTCTTCGAACTCCGAGTCCTCCGAAACATGCGGTAGTGCAACGAGTTGTTCGGAGCAATTCTGGAAGATTCCGTAAAGCGCATAGTACTCCGAGGCTGGGATCGGATCGTACTTGTGGTCGTGGCAACGAGAGCAACCGATCGTAAGGCCGAGCAACCCTCGTCCAACCACATCGATTCGGTCGTCGATGATGTCGGGGGCGACTCCGAGGAAGCGCCGCCCCAAGGTTAGGAACCCCAACGCAGGAAGATCGTTCGGCGATTCTTCGGCATAGCGATCCGCCGCCAGTTGAAGCTCTACGAATCGATCGTAAGGCATATCGGATTGAAATGCAGAGACCACCCAATCCCGATAGAGAGAGGAGTGAACATAGGTCTTCTCCTCCCGATCATATACGTACCCTTTGGTGTCGGAATACCTAGCGATGTCGAGCCACAATCGAGCCCAATGTTCTCCAAATTCAGGGCTTTCGAGAAGTCGATCAACATGTTGACTGTAGCTGTCAGGATCGGTGGATTGCTCAAAGTGCTCGACCTGTTCGTAGTCGGGTGGAAGCCCTGTCGTGTCGTAAGTCAAACGTCGCAGGAGTGTACGGCGATCAGCAAGAGGAGCACACTGCAGGAGAAACTTCTCAAGAATAAAAGCGTCGATCGGGTTCCGATGGGAAGGACTCCCATTCGCTGAGTCGGTCGACGGGATCTTCGGTTGCGATCGTGGCTGGAAAGCCCAGTGGTTGCGAGCAAGCGATTCCCGATCCTTGGGGCTGTTGTCGGCATGGGAGGGCCAGGGAGCCCCCTGCTGGATCCAAGTCCTCAACCAATCGATCTGTTGCTCCGAGAGAGGAGGGCCTGACTCTTCGGGGGGCATCCGAGCCGATTCGTCCTTCGTCGCTACGCGAAGAAACAACTCACTCGCTTCTGGATCTCCTGGAACAACTACAGGACCACTCTCACCACCCGCCATCAATCCTTGAGAATGATCCAAGCGCAAACTTGCCCACTCCTTCTTCTCCCCATGGCATTGAACGCATTTTTCGATCAGAAGAGGACGTATCCGAGATTCAAAAAAATCATCGGTTGTTCTCGTTTCTTCTGCATAACAATTTTTCATCTCCCATTCGACTACGATCCCAATCGATAAGAACAGGGAGACCAAAACAGTCAACGCTGCGAAGCATTTTTCTGCATGAAAAGTCAATAGTAGGAAGAGGGGCCTGGGGTGAGGGATTAAAGTATAGGAACAATGGCGAAGGAGTCGATTGGGACCAGCATCTCTTATCATCATAATTCGTACCTGGACCTGCAGAGACAGAAAAGAACGCAGGGACGCGAATTGAAGATAAGAGATATGTTCGAAATCCTACTCATCCTGAAATCCTGTCAAAAAAAAGTTCTCCACGCCTTTGAATCCAAATTCATCGGTGGTTCTGCGCATACCGTGGTACCCTCGTGATGTAGATACTCCAGATTCCTATCGCCAACACAACCCCCGCTATTCCGAGCATCCAGAGTGGCATATGTTCCCCTTCTCCAAACCAATGGACGAGCCGTTCTTTATCGATCCGCGAAAAGCTCAGCACCAAACTATTATGCAAAGCATGTAGCAGAACACCTGGCCATATCGAACCGGTTGATACGGCGACGAACCCGAGGACTAGCCCTAGCAACAAGGTGGGGATGAACCGTTCCAACGAAAGGACGTTCCCGGCCACGATGTGAAATAGCGCGAAGAGAAACGCGCTCAACAAAACGGCAGTGATACTTCTCAATCGAGTGCGCAATGCCGACAACGCAAACCCACGAAAGAAGAATTCTTCGGCGATCGCTGGGACCAATGCTTGCGTAAGGAGAATCCACCCAAAAGGAATCTTGAGCCAGTCTTCTTTGATCTTCTCCAGTTCTGGTACGAAGCTTGCCAAGCTCCAGGATTTGAAGAGAAGGACTCCTTCGAGCGCAAAGATCCAGAGAGTCGAGGCTAGGCAGGCGATTCCAAAGGTGACTCCTCCCCAACGGAGACTATGTTGCCAGGGAGAGGAGGCATCTCGTGGCCCGGGCGTCTCGCCCGGAGTTACGAAGCCTTCTCCGGGCGAGACGCCCGGGGCACGTAAGAGGTAGGTTGAACGCAATCGAACGCGGCGCGATGCAAGCCATATCGTGGGGAGTACCAAAAAAAGGATCAATAGCGCTAAAGCGTTGAGCCCCATGGCTAAGGATGGCTTCCCCGCCAAGCTGCCGCTGAGACTCGACACAACGAAGAGCAAGGGGAAAAGGATCGCTAGATAAAGTGCAAAGGTCCCGATCTCGGGCCAGTCACGCTTCTTGTCGGGTGTTCGAATGAGATCTCCCCAAGTCGCTTGGCTCGCCATCGTCGCGTTGGCCGATCCAAACAGATGAGATGCGATCACTAGGGCAGCCCCGCCATAGGCAAGGGTTGTAATCAATGCAATCACGGCAGGGACCAGCGGGGGAGCTCCCGTCATGATGTCGCGTGAAAGGAGCAATACGTTCAAGAGGGGGACAACTGCTAACAAACTGTTGAACTCAATTTGAGGCATCAACGTCACCAGACCTGGGGCCAGCGACACCAACATCACCGGAATCAGATAAGCTTGCGCTTCCTTGAAACTCTTCGCAAAGGAGCAAAGAGCCAGGAGGATCGAACTGAAGAAGGCTGCGAATGCGGCGAGGATCGGAAGGATCTTCAGCAATGTGAGAACGGTGAAACCTCCTTGACCGAAGATGGCTTGCCCGAGCCCTCCAAACGAAAGAGTGATCCACGTTGCGAAGAGATTGGCGAGTGCAGTCAAGATGGAAACGGTGACGACGGCAACATACTTGCTAAGGAGCAATGCGAAGCGAGGAGCCGGAGTAGCGATCATCGCTTCCATCGTGCCCCGTTCTCGTTCCCCAGCGGTCAAGTCAATCGCAGGATAGACCGCGCCAGTGATCGTCATCAAGATAAGGACCAGGGGGATTACGGTTGCGATCGACGATGCAGGGTCGCTAGGTCTTCCGATCCCCAGGGTTTTGAGTTGGATGGCCGGTTGCAATCGTGAATCAAGAGATCGAAGTAGATACATGAACTGCTGGTCGTTGACGAGCTGACACATCTTGCGAAGTAGAATCGCTGCGTCTTCGCTTCTCCCATCTCCCTGGCGAAAGTGAATCTCGACATCGAACTCCAGGGATTGATTCCCACGAATTCGCGTTTCCTTTCGCTCGATCTTCGCAATCGCAAGATCGATCGTTCCGTAGTCAAGAGATTCTGCGAGAGTTCCCTTCTCGACCGCAACGAGGCGGAATCTATCGGGTGGTTCGCGATTCTGTTCCTCTTGTTGAGCGGCTCCTGCTTCGTTCCTCTCCTGATGGTTTCCTTGCGAGAGAGGATCTACTCCGGAAGTTTGGGGCTTGGTTCGTGGACTTCCCCACTCGATCGGACGAATCGGTGAGAGCCCTCCAGCGTTGACGATTTGCTGCGCTTCGAAGAGGAGTTCATCTACCTTGCTACCATCCTCGGGATCCTCGACCCCGATCACGTAGGCTCCGGTTACTTCTCGGGTGTGCGTTCCGAGCAACAACCTTTGCAGAACCATGCCAAGGAGTGGGTAGACCAGGATTGGCATGAGGATAAGGGTCATGACAGTCCGACGATCGCGCAGGCTTTCCCGGAGTTCTTTCAAGCAGAGACGCCCAAAGCGTCCGTTCGATAGAAAAGTCCCTACATCCATGATCGCTGGGGTTCCGGTTGCTGGATCAATTGAACAAACATATCGGTTAAATGCTCTTTTCCCGTCGCGGCTCGCAGATCAACGAGAGTCCCCTCGTACTCCATTCGTCCCCGATGGAGAAGCCCGAATCGATCGCAGACTCGTTCTGCTTCATCCAAACGATGGGTCGATAGAAGGACCGCTTTTCCTTGCCCCTTCAGATACTCGATGAAGCGGAAAATCGTCTGACTTCCCACGACGTCCAATCCGCGAGTTGGCTCATCGAGCAACATGACGGGCGGATCGTGCATTAGTCCGCGCGCGAGAATGACCCGCTGACGCTGCCCGGTGCTAAGAGTGCTGCAACGTTGGTTCAAGACGTGATCGATCCCCAGGTGCTGGGTCAGTACTTTCATCCGCTCTATCGCCGTTGCGATTGGAACGGCGTACAA
>CAYMXM010000047.1:0-16931 GCA_964394065.1 uncultured Pirellula sp.
CGTCGATTGAGGCGTTCGATGAAATAGGCAGCAAGCGCAGGTGATTCCTGCTCCGCATTTTGGTGGATAAAGAAAAAGAGCTGCTGCAAACCGGCTTCTCTCCATTGGAAGATTCGATCAATCCATTCCTCAAGACGGGAACGATCCGATCTGGGATTGTTTGCACCTACCCAACGTATGAACGCCGTGGGTGTCGTCAGCCGCACGTGCATGAGATCGCGACGACCTGCTGTATCAACCAAAATATGCGTGATCCTACCTCCCTCCAGTAGGTCATAGAGTTCGCTTGAAATCCCGGGATCCTTGTACCATTCAGCATGCCGAAGCTCGATCGCCAGCGGTATCTCATAGCTCCAGTGTTTGACAAACGTCACTACGCGATCGAAATCCTTCGGCGCAAAACTATCGGGCATCTGCAGGAACACCATCTTCAACTTGTCTTGAAGATGCATCATGTTGCGAATGTTCTGTTCGACGGCTCCTTGCACCTCTTTCAACCGCTGGAAGTGAGAGATCGTTTGCTCCAGCTTAGGAAAAAACCGAAATGTTTCCGGCACCGTTGCACGCCACTTATCGAACATTGAAGGAGGAAACAATCGGTAGAAAGTGGCATTCAACTCGATGCTATTGAACTGAGTCGAGTAGTAGGCAAGTTCATCCTTGATTCCTCGTGGGTAAAAATCCTTAAGATCCTTCCTGTTCCACTTGGCGCACCCGACATAGACCTCCATGTCGGGACCCTTGAGAACGCTACTTCGCAGCACCTTCACGGTCTCTGGATGATCTTGCGGAATTGCAAAATCCACTTGTTCGGGATTCTCGACTCGTCCAAATTCCATTCGATTTTCCTAGATTCGTTTTGGTAACGGTGTCGGTGAAGAACCGCGCTGCGATCTTTGGGATGGAGACCGTCAACGGAGGGCTCGTCCCTACCGCTACGATGTGCCGTCGCTGCGCGGCGATCAGATTAGCCACGGCTCACCGTTGACTTCGTTTAAATCTCAGGTTCCAAATCGGGCGTATTGCCATGGAGGAAGTCGAAGTCGCAGCCGAGGTTGGCTTGCGTGGTGTGCTGGGAAAAAAGTTTTAGATACCCGCGGTTCCATCGGACGCTCGGTGGTTGCCAGGCAGCTTTTCTCTTGGCTAGGATTTCATCATCCACCAATAGCATCAACCGTCGAGCCTCGATATCGAGTTCGATCAGATCACCATCCTCGACGAGCGCTAAGGGACCTCCGACGTAGGATTCGGGGGCGATGTGGAGGACGCAAGTTCCATAGCTGGTGCCACTCATTCGGGCATCGGAGATGCGGACCATGTCCCGAATCCCCTGTTTGAGGAGCTTCTCGGGGATCGGTAGCATTCCCCATTCAGGGAACCCCGGTGCACCGATAGGACCTCCGGTTTGCATCACGAGGACGGAATCGGCGGTGACCGGAAGATCGGGGGAATTGATCCTCGCTTTCATATCAGCATAGGACTTAAAGACCACCGCAGGGCCTGTGTGTTTGTGGAGCTTGGGATCGGCCGCAACGGTCTTGATCACGCATCCATCGGGCGCGAGGTTCCCGTGTAACACGCAGGTCCCTCCCGTCGGCCAGATCGCGTTGTCGCGGCTTCGGATCACCTCTCGGTCGATCACTTCTGCTGACGCGATCTGTTCCCCTAAGGTCACACCGTTGATCGTTTTTGCATCCAGATGGAGGACATCTCGTAGTTCGTTCAGAAGCGCGGCGAGTCCTCCGGCGTTGTAAAAATCCTCCATTAGAAACCGACCACTCGGTCTCAGGTCTGCGAGAACAGGAACTTTTTTGGAGATCGTGTCGTAATCTTCGAGGGTGATCGAATGCCCCGCTCGACCAGCCATCGCGATCATATGGACGATCGCGTTGGTCGAACCACTCAGCGTCAATTGCGTGATGAGTGCATTGATGAAGTTCTCCCTCCCGAGCAATTGCAGCGGTTGGAGTTTCTCTTCGGCGATGGCTACCGCGCGGCGTCCCGTTTGGACAGCGAGGCGGCTATGCTCGGAAACGACGGCGGGGATGCAGCTCGCGTTGGGAAGGGTCACCCCTAGGGATTCAGCGATCGTCGCCATCGTCGAGGCGGTACCCATCGTCATGCAAGTCCCCGCCGAGCGGGCGATGCAGTTCTCGATCTCTTTCCACTGTCCATCACAAATGTTTCCCGCACATCGCTCGGCCCAATACTTCCACGCATCGGTACCGCTGCCAAGGGTCTGGTCCTTCCACCTCGCTTTCAACATCGGCCCAGCAGGGAAGAAAAGGAAGGGGATGTTTGCGGAGATCGCCCCCATGATGAGGGCCGGAACTGTCTTGTCACATCCCCCCATCAAAATCGCGGCATCGATCGGATGGCAACGGAGCATCTCCTCGGTCTCCATCGCCAACAAGTTCCGATAGAGCATCGTCGTCGGCTTCATGAGCATTTCACCGAGGCTCACCACCGGAACTTCGACCGGGAATCCCCCCTCCTGGAGGACTCCACGTTTGATCTCTTCGACGCGTGTTTTGAAGTGGGAGTGGCAAGTATTGAGATCGCTCCAGGTATTGAGGATTCCGATAACCGGTTTCCCCATATAGTCTGCATCATCGAAACCCATTCCCTTCAACCGAGAACGATGCCCGAAGCTTCGAAGATCATCTTTCGCGAACCAACGAGCAGAACGTAACGAGGGAACGGATGGGGTGCCGTCTGATTCTGACATGGAGGAAGGTCTCACAACGTTGGTTCGAGTTCTGGAGAGGAATGCTTGAAAGAATCCCTATCGTACCATCAGCGGAAAAGGATGCGAAGCATCCACTTCTACTAGAGGCCTAAGCTTCTGAATCACTAGGATCCATTCTGTATTCCAATATATCTCCAGGTTGGCATTCAAGCGCTTTGCAGATTGCATCCAGCGTAGACAGGCGAATCGCCTTCGCCTTACCGTTCTTCAGAATGGAGATGTTGGCCATGGTGATACCGACTCTATCTGCAAGCTCTGTGACGCTCATCTTTCTTTTCGCTAGCATGACGTCGACGTTTATGATGATTGCCATACGGCTTCTCTTACACCGTTAAATCGTTCTCGGATTTTATCATCGTGGCCTTTTGAAAGACCCTTTCAAGAATTGCCGCCGTCGTGGCGACGAGGATCGAACCAGAAGCGACCAGGATTCGCATGACAACTCCTTGTGGTCGATCATCCCCGTCGGTAAAGGGGATGAAAGCTAGGCTTACGGCAATGAACCCAATAATGGAAATCGCACAATACTTAATGGTCCTCAGAGTAGCCACTGCCGGTTGTGTGAATGGAGTCTCCCGATCTACATAACTCAGCAAATTGAATGCTTGATAGAGTGCAATGAAAAACGGAATGGAAGCCAAATAGACGTAAGCCAAAAGGGGATCGTTGAAATAAACTTGGTAGACGGTCGACTGCGCGTTCCTTCCTTCGATATGGGGCTCCCAAAGAAGGAATATCAGTACTCCCACCCCGAGAAGCACGATGACCAATTGAAGAAAAATGGTGGAGCTTCTTCTCATGACAGGCACCCCAAAGGCAACAAAATTGAGGATTCTAAAAACGGGAACCCCGTTGACGTTCCTTCCAACATAGCGGCGGATGATCTGTTTTGCAATTGTTTTTTATTGCAAAACGATAATTTCGTGTTGATATAAAAGAAGAAAGGGATGGTGAAGGGACGACACGAAGCGTCCCCCATCACAACCCGTGGCGTAAGCGAGGGACGGCGTCGCGAGTGGACGTAGCCCTTGTCGGGAATATCTCAGGTGTCGGGTGGCACGTCCCTGAGGCACGAAGGGCGTGCTGTGAGACCTGGGATGGATGCCTAGTTGCCAGTGCTGTCCCTCGCCTACGCCACGGGTTGTGATTTTCGGGCCTCGCTTACGCTTCGACCAAACAGCCCAAACACCTTGTATTCGCGATGCGCCAGCCCAGGGTGAGTGGTGAGGCCTGAGACGGTGTGTTCCGTGGTCGCTTTAGGCGCTTAGGTGTTTGCAATAGAAACGATGGTCGGTGCGCTATCTCGATTTGCAATGGAAACGCGACCACTTCACAGACCCTACGACCACTCTGAGAGTCAACCTACCCCTCAAGCCTGCTCACTTGAGTGGTCGGAAGCCTTGGATGCGGCCTCGGGGGGCGATTCCTTCGACGTCGATCGGCAGGTCTAAGACCGAACTGCCGATGTTCCCGGCAAGATCTGTTGCATCGATCTTCAAATAGATCTTCGGTGGCAAACTAGGGGTCGAAGGCCAAACGAATCGTCCTTGGTTTCGAACGCCGCGCGAGATCGCTTCCCACGGTCCGTGAGGAGTTTCTGAAAAGAACAGCGAGATGGGGCGTTCGGGGAGAAAGGGATCGGTAACGGTGTATTCGATGACCAACGCACCTGCCTCTTGCCCTTTACCGTAGAGCGCGCTGGTGATTCTCGCCTGCGGCTGAACCGTGTCGACTTGAATCCAAGCATCCGCATCGTCACCGCTTCGAGGGCGATTGGAGGCCAAACCATTGGCACCGACGATGACCATTCGGAAGCCGAAGAGCCCGTCGGTCTCGACTTCGATATCGAAAGGACTCTTACGATCGGGATCGAGCCCCCATGCTTCCCAAGTTCTTCCTTGGTCGATCGTTCCCCACAATTCCACTTCTGTGATCGGAGCCCCTGGATCGTTTTCAATCCGATAGTCCAAGCTGAAGGCTCGCGTGTTGGAGTGGAGAGGTTCAATCCCCGTCTTGCTCGTATTGGAATGGCGAGGTGCGCCGAGCCTTGGCAAAGGAGTTAGATCCGACTTTCCATCCGATTCCGAATCGATCGTCAAGGGTGGAGTGTTGCGGACGTTGGCGAACTGAATCCCATCCCGATTGCGATACGATTCCAGTTCCCGGTCGGTCAACTCCCGAACGGGAAGGGAACTTCCGGAGGGTTTGGAGGGACTCGGGCCGAAGATGATGTTTGGAGATTGCTCCGTAGAGGGTGGCTTATCCGACGGGGATTTGTCCATCAAAGAGATCGTAGGGGAAATCGCAGGCCGCCCATCGCTTGGATCGAGTTGGAGAGGAGATTGAGGGAGCACGGAAAGAGGCTGGCTGGCGAATTGCATTCCGTGCGTTGCGCCGGCAGTTTTAGGTAGCTTGGGAAATCGGGTATCCTCCGCCGCATTTCCTGCTTTGTCTTTGACGAGAACACGTACGACGATCTGGCTCGCGTTGGGGGGCAATTCCCATGAACCAAACCCTGAGTACTCCCCTGGGGTTGTGCTATTCTTCAACTGAAAGGGGATGGGTACCCACCGGCTGCCGGTGTCCGATTGGTACTCCAAAACGATGCTGTTCGTGTCCAATGCCTCGTCGGAGACGAGAAATTGCGCGAGCATCTCCCCGCGCTCATTGAGGTCTACGACCAAGTTCGCCTTGGGCTGTTTCGTATCGACTTGAATGCGGAGCGGGGGGCCAGGGTTGAGATAGTGTCTTCCCGAGGTGTCCACCGTCTTCAAGCGGAAGATGTACTCCCCGTCTCGGGCTGCTTTGTACTGGAACTGGCGAGTGCGCGCGTCCCCGCGAGTGTGGTGACTCCAGCTTTGCCCCGAGTCTTCGGAGACCTCCAAATGAACTTCTTGGGGAGCGTGCCCGTTGCTGTCGACTTGAAATGGAATCACGAAATCATTGCGAGGCCAGTAGATCGTGTCGGAGGATTGAGCCAATCCCCAGCTTCCGGTGATCGCGCACGCTCCCAGGGCGATACCACGACGCATCCACCATGAAAAAAACCAATGGTTGCACCGAAGCGCAGGAAATGAGTGGAGCACGTACTTGCCGTTTGGGTTCTTCATGGGATAGGGCATTCCACTTAGAGGGCATCCGAAAAGGGGTCTGACCCTTTTGGAGGCGAAGCGATTTCATCGTTTTTTTGGACTCGCCGGAGAGGGTCAGACCCCTTTTCGGATGCCCACTTAACGGACTGGGGTTTGGTCAGGCTGATTGGCCACGCGTTCAGGTTGGTTCGCTCCGTTGACCAGTTGGCTGTAGAAGGCCTCTTTCTGTCGAAACTCGTTGCAGTTCTCTTGGTTTGCGAACAAGAAAATGCGTCCCGTATCTCCTTGGAAGCAACCGAACTCGCATTTTCCATCGACGAACTCTTGCGTCTTGATGTAGTGGATCAAGTCGAAACCGCTAAGGCAGGGTGAATAGAGATCGGGGGTTTGCAGGAATTTTTGGCGAAGTTCTTCGCTCGCACAGAGGTAGATTCGACCACGATGTTTGACAGCAAACTTGGGAGAGCCCTCGGTCCAGCAATTGGAGGGATCGATCATTCCTTTGACTCCAAGGAACAACGAGACAGGGCAAAACCCATCGAGTCCGATCGTCGGCTCCTTGTCGGGGGCTATCGCTGCAGCTCCGACCTTTCCTTCCCCTCGTACTTCAGCCGCAAGAGTCGGGGCCGATTCCGGTGGAAGCTCTCGTTGGGTTGCAACTTGGGTCACAGGGACAGTGACCGGAGTTGCCGAGATCGTTGGAGGAGTTGTGGGAGAGATGATCGGTCCATGGGGTGCGATCCCTGGCGATGTTGGTGGTGGAGCGTGGGCTGGGGCGATCGAGACGGTAAGGGGTTGAGGAGTCGGTTGTGTCGGGGCTGGTTGAGCGGTGCGAGGGGCAGCAGGGACCGGCGTCGGTGCTTCCAAAGGGCGATTCATGGCGACTTGCGTCGCGGTCTGGTTTGCGTAGCGGCGATCATCGGCTCGGGCGAGAGACATCTGTTCCGTTTTCCAGTCCCGGTGTCGCATAGCGATCCGTTCGATCATTTTTCCGTAAACGGTGGGATCTTGAGGGCTGACCGTTCGGTAGATTTCGTTCCCGTTCGGGAGAAGATAGACGTCGGTTGGCCATCGGGTCACGTTGTAGCGTCTCCGAAGGTCCGTATTTCGTTCCCCGTTGATTCGGACCGCGACGACACTCGCATTGATTTTGCCGATCAGTTCCGGGGTTTGATACGCCTTCTGCTCTAAAAGCTTACAGGGAGGGCAGTTGTCCCCGTAGAAGTGAAGCATGAGAGGAAGGTTGTTGGTCGTCGCGTACCGGATCGCCGACTCCAAGTCTTCGAACCATTGGATTTCGCGAGTGTTCGGTTGGGCGTTGGCCCAGGTCCCACAATGCGCAACGATCATGACGATCGCCATCATGGGAGCGAATAAACTCAACCGGAACTTGGCAATTGCAAACATGTCGCTCCTCGCGTGGGAAGGTTCTCGGCGGAGTTGCCAAGAGGCATTCATCAATCTGGCATCGGAGTTCACCCTTTGAAAAATTGAATCGAAATTCGGGATTGAAGCGATTTTTCGGATTGTCGCGAAGAAGATCTCTTGACGTCGTTTTCCAAGAGGAGCTATTCCTAGGCCTGTGACGCGGGCTAGCCCGCAAACTCAAATACAAACCCGACGCGCAAGCGAGGCCACGAAATCACAACCCGACGCGTTAGCGAGGGATAGCACTGGAAATCACGTATCCAATGCAAAGTCTCACGGCACGCCTTCGTGCCTCAGGGGCGTGCCACCCGGCGCCTGAGACTTTCCGGACGAGGGCCAAGTTTACTGGCGCCGCAGTCCCTCGCTAACGCGTCGGGTTATGACGGGAGGGACGCTTCGCGCCCTCCCCCTTACCACGATAATTGACCCAAAAAACTCGAGGAACGGACTCCAAAACATGAAACGATTTTTCCTGGCTTCGGTTGCTATGTCGCTCGCGATGTACGTAGGTTGCGGCGGTGGCTCAACCCCGACCGGAACACCTTCCACGAACAACCAAACCTCGACTGCTCCGGCGGCTACATCGACCTCCAACAGTGTAGGAGCGAATAGCTCTCTCTCGCTCCCAGCTCTACCCCCGGTGATGAATTCCCCTGCTCAAGCCGGTTCCGTTGCTGGGAATGTAGTCCTCCCGGAGGATCCCAAGGAGATCGTCCGAGTCTTCATGGACGCGATGCGGTCAGGAAATGGGGAGCAACTAACGGCCCTCTTCTCCAGCGCGGCGAGGGCAGAGATCGAGAAGCAAGGGATGCGGATCGAGCCGCCAGGGACTTCGCAAGCTCGATTTGAGGTTGAGGATGCGGCCCCACACAATGACGCCATGCTAGTCTCGTCGAAATGGATCGAGCCCCCGACCGTGGAAGGAGAAGAAGCTTTGGAATCCGAGGTTCTTTGGGAGCTTCGCAAGGAACTAGGGGGATGGAGAATCTGTGGAATGGCGTTCGATCCAGGCACAGGTGAGGAACTCCAAGTGGTCAACTTCGAGAATTTGGCGGCGCCAGGTGTTTCGCCTCTAGCTGAGCCAGCGACTCGCGTTGCCTCTCTCCCAGAGGGAGCTTCCGCTGCACCATCACTTCCTCCGATGCCATCTCTTCCTCCTCTACCACCGTTGGATGCCCCAGCCCAGCAAGCTCCAACAACACAAGCTCCATCGTTCCCTGCGACGGATTTCCCTCCCCTCCCTCCTCTCGGGCAATAATATCGGTAGGGGCATCTCTGGGGGGGCCTGACGCATCGGCTGTTAAGGAGCTGGACGCGAAGCGTCCCTCCATCACAACCCGTGGCGTAAGCGAGGGATAGCACTGGCAACCAGGCATCCATTCAAGGTCTCACAGCACGCCCTTCGTGCCTCAGGGACGTGCCACCCGGCGCCTGAGATATTCCCGACAAGGGCTACGTGCACTCGCGACGCTTCCCTCGCTTACGCCACGGGTTGTGATGGGTGAAAGCTCCGCGTCCATGTAGCCCGGGCGTTTCGCCCGGAGCAACCTTCCCAATTCCGGGCGAGACGCCCGGGCCACGTTGAAGCCTCTTCCCCAAGAAAAACGCTTCACGCGTCCTCTTTTCGGCCCAAACCTACCCCAATCCGGGTGGTTATCCCTTTTCTGAGGGGGTAAAAGTTCTTCTTCCCCCCCCTTCTTGGCCCTTCATGGCTTGACCTATTTTGCTAGAATCCGTTACGTTCTGGACACGCCATGTATTTTGCTGGCACTGCAAAGTTCGTTTCTTTCAAGGCGAACGGATGCAGGTTTACGTTTTTTAACTTGGATTTACGAAATACCGCTGAGGGGAGCACCCTGTTATGGCTTCAATTGAGGAACGAGTCATCGATATCGTCGCAGAGCAACTGGGCGTCGATAAGGATAAGATTGGGCGAGATACTCACTTTGTGAACGATCTTGGTGCTGACTCGTTGGACACTGTGGAATTGGTGATGGAACTCGAAGAAGAGTTTGAAATCAGCATTCCAGAAGATGCCGCTGACAAGATTCAGCGAGTTGGCGAAGCTGTTGATTACATCGAGAAGCAACAAGCTTAGATCCCGTCGTTGATACACTCGCTGTAACTTTGAGCTTTGAATGAAACGTCGTGTCGTTATAACCGGTCTAGGGTGCGTTACACCCCTGGCTTGCGATGTCACCAACCTATGGCAAGCGATCTTGGCTGGTAAAAGTGGTATTCATCCACTTTCGGTTATCGATACGTCGAATCACAAAGTGAAATTTGGTGGCGATGTACAGAACTTTGATCCAGGGAGTGCGGTCGATTTCAAGGAAGCGAAGCGGCTAGATCGCTTTACTCTCTTCGCGATGCATGCGGGTAAGCAGGCCGTCGACGACTCTGGGATCGATTTCGGCAAAGAAGATTCCTACCGGTGCGGTGCCATTCTTGGTTCCGGAATCGGTGGACTCAATGAAATTGAGGAGCAGATGTTTCGGCTCTTCAGCAAGGGACCTGACCGCGTCAGTCCCTTTACCATCCCAAAGATGATGCTCAACGCTGCGGGAGGAAACATAGCGATTCAGTACGGACTCCGCGGTCCAAACTTCGCCGTCGCCACCGCGTGTGCGAGCAGCAACAATGCGATGGCCGATGCCCTCAAGGCAATCCAATACGACGAAGCGGATGTGATGATCACCGGTGGTACCGAGGCGGCTATCACAGCGATGGGAGTCTCCGGTTTCGCCAACATGAAAGCCCTCTCGACTCGAAACGACGCTCCCGAGAAGGCGAGCCGCCCGTTTGATGCAGATCGAGATGGATTCGTCCTTAGCGAAGGTTGCGGGATCCTCGTCTTCGAGGAACTTGAACATGCCAAGAGGCGAGGGGCTCGAATCTACGGCGAGGTTCTCGGGTACGGCGGATCGTGCGATGCAGGACACATCACCGCCCCTGACGAACAAGGACGAGGGGCAGGACGCGCGATGGCCAACGCGTTGCGCGATGCGAAGCTCAATCCTGAAGATGTCGACTACATCAACGCGCACGGAACGAGCACTCCACTCGGGGACAAGGCGGAGACGGTTGCTGTGAAGAGTATCTTCGGTGAGGCTGCTCGCAAAGTTGCGCTATCGAGCACCAAGGGGCATCTTGGACATGCTCTCGGAGCGAGCGGAAGCATTGAAATGATTCTTTCCGTTCTCGCTTGTTTCGAAGGGGTGATTCCTCCGACAATCAACCTAGAGACCCCAGACCCCGCCTGCGATCTGGACTACACGCCGAACCAACCTCGCGAAGCCAAAGTAAAAATCGCGATGAACAACAGCTTCGGTTTCGGCGGCCACAACGCAACCCTCATCTGCGGGCGCATGGATTAGGTAGAAGCAGCGACCACTTCAGGCACCCCTACTTGCTTCTTTTTTTCCGTGCCTTCTGTGTATTCCGTGGTGCCCCCTCTCACCAAGCAGCAAACTAGTCCGGCAGGATGCTATAGAAAAAAACGCAGAGTCGCGGAGGCGCAGGGACGTGCCACCCGACGCCTGAGGTATTCCCGACAAGGGCTACGTTTACTCGCGACGCAGTCCCTCGCTAACGCGTCGGGTTGTGATGGGGATAGTCCTTGGTGGGTTTTCATCTGCCTCTCCCACTAATCAATCGTTACGAACTCGTTTGAGCGGAACAAGGATCGGGTGATCGCTTGCCACGCGAGTCGTTCTACCTCAGCCGGGGGCGTTTCTAGGGTTCGATAGGCTGTTGCTATCTTTTGTAATCCGTTCAGCGCTTGCTGTTGTTCGTCAGGAGTGATCGGGCGAGAGAAGAGGAGGTTCCATACCAACTCCAATCGCGCCTTATCTAGATCCGAAGAATCCTTCTGGGATTGAGCCAGGAGTCGCTCAGTAAACCCGGATGCTTGGTCGTGTACGAATTTGTCATTGAGCAGATAGAGTGCTTGAAGGGGTGTTGTGCTCGAGGTCCGATTCCCAGTACTCGTGGCAGGATCGGGGCCGTCGAAGATCGCAAGATAGGGATGTCGTTGAATTCGTTGCGTCATCAGGTAGACGCTACGATGGTTCGTTTCGTAAATCGCCTTGAATGGATTGTGCTGTGTGAAATTCCATTCGCCTTGTGGAGGAAAAGGATGAGGACCGCTTGGGGAAAGGTCGAGACTTCCTCCGTGCAGAAGCATCGTGTCCCGAATCGATTCGGCATCCAACCGTCGCCTTGGAAAAGAACTGAGAAACGCGTTGGTTGGATCGATCTCGAGCGCTTGGCTTGGTTTGTCGCTTCCAAGCCGATAGGTATGCGAAAGCATGATGGTTCTATGAAGCCGCTTTACCGACCAACCTTCCTCCATGAAATGAGTCGCTAGCCAATCGAGCAAGTCGGGATGGGAGGGGTTCTTTCCTTGTCGTCCAAAGTCGTTGGGTGTTTCAACGATTCCACGGCCGAAATGGTATTGCCAAATTCGGTTGACCATAACGCGAGCCGTGAGCGGATTGTTTTCATCGGCGATCCAGTTGGCGAGTTGCAGCCGACCGGATGTCACATCAGTGGGGGGTAATTCTTGACCACCTAGTACGGAGAGGAATCGACGTGGAACGACTTCTCCAGGCTTGCTAGGTTCTCCCTTAATCTGAACAGCAACGTCTTCGATCGATTTGCTGTCTTGAACGGCGTATAGCGTTTCATAGGGGGTGGGTTGAGTGTCGTATATCTTAAGAGTTTCTTTGACCTGCTTCAGCTTCTCGTTGGCATCCTTCTTTGCGGCCTCATCTCCTTGGGGGACACGAGCGACTGCTTGGTTAGCGAGTCTTAAGGCCGCTTCCAAAGGGGCTCGATTGGCTTTCCGTTCTGTTTCGAAGCGCTCGATTTCCGCTTGGTCGGCTAAGGGGACCAAGTCTCGCTGTTTCTGGTCAAGTTCGATACCAGGCCAGGGGTATCGCGTACTATGGAAAATTCCGTAGATCGCGTAGTAATCTTTCGCGGACACCGGATCGAATTTGTGGTTGTGGCATCGGGCACAGTTGATGGTTGTCGCCAGAAACGTTTTTCCAAGGTTGTCGATCGTATCTTCGATCGTGAGGTGCTGGGGGTAGTCATCAACGCGCGATCCGAATCTACGTGAGTTGGCGATATATCCCGTGGCGATATAGCGTTGTCGTTTGAGTTCAGGAGTCTCGCTTTCCATGAGATCCCCTGCGAGTTGTTCTCGAATAAAAGTGGCGTAGGGGAGGTCTCGATTGAAAGCATTGATGACCCAATCGCGGTAGAGGTGCATTTGAGGGACCGGGAAGTCGGAGTTGTCTCCGGCCGTATCGCTATAGCGCACCACATCCAACCAATGCCGTCCCCAGCGCTCTCCGTATCGAGGTGAGTCGAGCAACCGATCGACTACTTTCTCATACGCTTGCGAGGATTCGTCTTGGAGAAATGTTTCTACCTCGGAAGGGGACGGGGGGAGACCGGTCAGGTCATAGGTGGCGCGGCGTATCCAAGTCCATTTGCTCGCGTCATCCGTCGGTGCTAGCCCAGTTTCCTCAAGCTTGGACAGGATGAACTGGTCGACTTCGTTGAAGGGCCATTCCTTATTCTTAACCTCGGGAGGGGTAGGATTGGAAATTGGTTGAAGGGACCAGAAGTCACGCGCTTCCTTCAGATCTAACTCCGACTGAGCTTTCAAAAGGGCTACCGTATCTTCGGTGCGTGGGTCGGGGGCTCCTGATTGGATCCATGTTTCGAGAACCTTGAGTTCTTCGGGGGATAGAGGCTCATCGGGTGGCATGGCTAAGCTGGGGGTAAGGCGCTGGGCGGCTTTGAACAACAGGCTGTTATTCGGCTCCCCTGGGACGATCGCGCGGTCGGTTTCTCCTCCTCGGATAAGTCCTTTTTTAGAATCGATGAGGAGTCCACCTCCTGGCTCCCCTGCTTCGGCGCTGTGACAGTCGTAGCATTTCTCGACGAGGAGAGGGCGAACGCGAGATTCAAAAAAGTTAAGCTCGTCCGGTGTAGGGGAGGATGTAAAGAGACGTTCGTAAGGATCGGGAACTTCGCCATCTCCCGCCCAGACTTCGATTCCAGAAAAATTAGCAGTTCCCCCGTGAGACGAGATCCGAATCGTCTTGTCTCGAACGACAGTCCGCCAGGGGCCAAGCCGTTTCCATCGCCCAGCAGTACCGCTGTTATGCTCTAGAACAACGGTGCGTCCGTTGAGATTGATGGAGAATTTCTCGGGATCGTTGTCCTCCCAGCAATAGGCAAAGACCTGATAGACTCCAGGAGGAACATTTTGCAATGTTATTATCGTCCCGGATCCCCATCGGCTGCTCCGAATCATCTTCGCTCGTTCGGAGTCGGTGGGAGGAGAAAGGGAAATCGACTGATTCTCGAACGTTTTCCCGCCGTACTTTACATCTACAGCCTCTTCGCCTGCCTCCCAAGTCACATCGTCGATTAGCAAGCTCGGGCCGTTTAGGTTGATAGCCCGATAGAGTTTGGGAGTCGCCGGGGAAGTCTCGGCAATTGCGTTCGAGACGAAGTTTCCCAAAGCGAATACGAGAAAGAGACGCACTAAACAAAGGGAGAGGGGAATACCGTTCTGTCCAAAGTACATTGCTGTTTCCGAACGTGGGGATCGCTATGAAAGGTTCGGCTAACCATTGTACCTAGTTTTAGGTCGACACGATTTACAAGACTTCACAGGATTATCCTATGCCCTCTATCCCAAATCCCGTTTATCCTGAAAATCTTGTCTGAACTAAGCTGAATTCCCCCAGCGAGCGGAGTCTCCCCTCTATGCGACCCAAGTTTTTTTATTTCGATCTAGGCAACGTCCTTCTCTACTTCGACCATGACATCGCATTTCGTAGGATGGCCGCCTTGGCGGGAACGACTCCCCGAAGGATGCGGGAGCTGCTTATGGATGGGGAGAGGTTGCAATACGCCTACGAAACCGGGACGATCTCGGGCGAACAATTCATCCAATCGATCGCCCAATCGGTCGGGAGGTCCCTCGATACGAACCTGATGCTCGAGGCAGCTGCCGACATGTTCATCGCGAACCCTCATATTCTCCCCGTCATGGAGCGGGTGAAGGAGATGGGGATACCGATCGGGCTGTTGTCGAACACTTGCCAAGCCCATTGGGAATGGATCTGTAGGAATCAGTATCCCCAAGTGACCGATTGGTTCTCAACCGTGATTCTTTCCTTTGAGAAAAAGAGCATGAAGCCAGATGCCAATATCTATTTGGCGGCGGAGGAGAAAGCAGGAGTGAGCCGAGAAGATATCTTCTTCACCGACGACCGCCCCGAAAACATCGCCGCTGCCCGCGCACGCGGCTGGCAAGCGGAGCCTTTCGTCAATGCAGATCGATTGATGGCAATTATCGATCGATGGTAGAGCAGGCTTGAGGGGTGAGGTTGAGGCTTGAGGAGGAACCACGGAATACACAGAACACACGGAAAAAAGAGAGGTGCTGCCTGACAGATCGACGGCGGGTTTGTATTGCCCTCTCCCTCTGACCTTTAGTCTAAAGCCTTTAGCCTTAAGCCTGCCCTAATGTTCTTGTCGGCGGGCGAGTTCGTCGCGGAGTTTGGCGGCAAGTTCGTACTGTTCGTCTCGGACTGCTGCCGCTAGTTTTTCTTGCAACGATTCATCGACCGTATACTCTTCGCAGATCGAATCTCGCATTTTGATCAGTTGGCTCACCATTTCGTCATCCTCGAAATCCTCCCCAACTCCATGCTCTTCGAAGACACCTCGAATCATCTCAAGTCCTGAGGTGATTTCGCGTACCGCCGCGTCCGGTGTCGAGTCTTCCAAAGCTGCGAGAGCGGCAGCCTGGGTTCGGTGAAACAGTACATAGGGCCGATATTGTTCATGACTCATCGTCCATTCGTCTTCCGGAGAATGGTCGCGGCACACATCCATGAGGGTCAGCGTGTGGTCTGCATCCTCCACCGCTCGGTGAAAATGTTGGAGCCGTATCCAAGAAATGCGGCGTTGATAGAACTGGAAAAACTCTCGATCAGCCTCGAAGCACTGATCATCGCTCATCACGAAATCAGGTTCTTGCTTTTCCACATCTAGCATTGCATCAAGAAAGGTTGCAAAGCCGTTCGGTTGTTGGCCATCAGGGCGCCCGTTTGTCTCCAGCTGAAGAACCCCCAAATCGACTCGCATTTGAATGACATCTCTTCCGTCTTCTAGCCGGACAAGTCGAACTGAGAGAGTATACGGATCGAACTCCCAGTTTTGGAGGATGGCATCGAGCCCCTTGAACGCATTCATCGCGAGCAGTCTCACTTCTGTAGGTTTCAGGCTAGCTAGTGACGGCACCTTGGTAGGAGGTGTGTCACCCTCGGCTGTATCACTGACGGGCTTAACTTTGTTGGGTCGCATAACACAAATGGCTTTGTTGCTAGGTGAGCAACCCGCGCCCGCGTAAGTATAACATCGAACTTGAATCCGCGAAGCAAGTCGCCAAGGGAAGTGTTTCCTTGTCGGCGTTGGGAGAGAAGCCCCCCACTAGAAAAACTTGGCGAAATCCCATGGGTTTTGGAACTTTCTTTCCAGGACGTACTCAGGGAGAATAGGGCATTTCTCAAGAAATCGTAGCAAGTGGCCTTGGTTCCTCGATTCCGATAGTATGGATTATCTGGATTGATTTAGTCCCTTATCTCTCCCCCGAATTCCATGGAACCAACGGACAGCTTGAACGACGATACCGAGAGTTCGTCCGAATTAAACCCCCGAATCCCGGGCTCGCTCCCCGTCGCGTCGGTTCTGAGCAACCAGCATCCTTGCTCCTATCTGCCGAACCGGACCGCGAATCTCCCGTTGATCCTCCCCGGCAAAAGGCTCGAGCCTCACCTGTTCGACGATGTGCTAAACGCGGGAATGCGACGCGCTGGCTACTTCCTTTACTACGTCGATTGCGCAGGGTGCCGTGCCTGCGAACCGACCCGGATCCCGGTCCGGAAGTTTCGTTGGACCGACTCTTGGAGGCGGATCCGAAATCGGGGGGACAAGCAACTTCAGGTCACGGTCGAATCCCCCGAAGCGACCGAGGAGAAGCTGATTCTTTTCAACCGACACCGGGACGAACGGGATCTAGCCGACTCGATGACCACCTATCGCCTTGAGGACTATGAAAGTTTCTTGGTCGAGAGTTCCAGCCAGTGGACTACGGAACTTCAATTTCGAACAACCGATAACCGCCTCGTCGCGCTCTCGTTGATCGATTGTGGCGAAAACTCCGTATCTGCGGTCTATACCTATTTCGATCCCGACTTTTCTAAACTCTCTCTCGGAACCTATTCCATTTTGAAGCAGATCGAATTTTGTTTGAACACCAACCGGGAGTTCCTCTACTTGGGGTTGTACGTCGCCGACAACCCTCACTTGAACTACAAAGCCCGATTTCTCCCTCAAGAACGCTTCATTCAAGACAAATGGATCGAAGTCTCATCAGACTTGAGGGGTGAGGGGTGAGCGTGGGATGACGCATCGGTGGTAAGGGGGGACGCGAAGCGTCCACCCATCACAACCCGTGGCGTAAGCGAGGGACAGCGTCGCGAGTGCACGTTGCCTCTTGTCGGGAATACTCAGCGTCGGGTGGCACGTCCCTGAGGCACGAAGGGCGTGCTGTGAGACCTGGGATG
>CAYMXM010000048.1:0-16831 GCA_964394065.1 uncultured Pirellula sp.
GCGGCTTTGATTGGCGGCGTTGTTTAACGGAATGAATTCCGTTCTACATTGGGGGAGGCTTGAAGGGCCCTGAGGTGGAGACCGGCTCACGGCGCTGACGGCGGCTTTGATTGGCGGCGTTGTTTAACGGAATGAATTCCGTTCTACCTACATTTTTGCAATGCTTTCGCATCTTCCTGCCGGGGGTTCATCAGTTATAATCGATGCTTCGAGAAGTTTCTCCATTTTGCATAACAAAAGTAGTACCGGGAGATTATGGCGAATCGGGTGGTGAAATCGATTTGGCCCGATGGAGACGCCACTGCGGAGTTGCTTACGCACGTTCGTCAGGGGGAAACAGAGGCCGTTGAAGCGTTGATGGATCGCCATCGCGATTCCCTGCGCCGCATGATCCAGCTGCGACTCGATCAACGCCTCAATCAGCGGATGGATGTGAGCGATGTCGTTCAAGACGTACTCGTCGAAGCCAACCGTCGCCTTCAGGACTATCTCGCCAACCCCGCGATTCCGTTTCATCTTTGGATTCGGCAGATCGCCAAGGATCGGATCATCGATGCGCATCGTCGACACCGACTCTCCGCGAAACGAAGCGTCGACCGGGAGCAACCTCAACCCGGTAAAGGACCGGTCGATCAATCGACGATCGAATTGGCGAACCAGTTTCAAGACGATGCGCTAACGCCAGCCGCTGCGGCTGCTCAGAAGGAGCTCGCGTTTCAGATCGAGTCTGCGGTCCATATGCTTCGGGAGGCGGATCGCGACATCATCTTGATGCGCCATTACGAGCAGCTCAACAATCAAGAGATTGCGCAGATACTCGGCCTGACGGAGCCTGCGGCGAGCATGCGCTACCTGCGAGCTTTAAAACGCCTTCGCGAGATCATCGATTCTCTCTCCCGTTTCAGCGACTATCGCCAGGATTAGTTCCTTGGGAAGCCCCAACGACCCACTCTACAAAGATGAAGTGGACGAATCTATCGATCCACGTCTCGCAACCTTGGTCTCCGATCTGGCCGATCGGATGCAGCAGGGAGAATCGATCGACATCCAAGCCGAATGCGATCGCTATCCCGAGTTTTCGGACGAATTGAAATCTCTTTGGGGAACGATCCTCGTCACCGATGCGGTAGCGCTCAGCGACTCCGAGGGTGGGGAGGGGGATTCGGGGAATTGGCAGATGTCCCTCCCCTTTCGAATGGGGGATTTCGAACTTCTCGAAGAGGTTGGTCGCGGCGGGATGGGGGTCGTCTTTCGAGCTAGGCAATGGAGTTTGAATCGAGAAGTTGCGATCAAGATGATCCTCAGGGACCAGCTCGCCTCGCAAACGGAGAAGCGTCGGTTCCTCGCAGAAGCGCGCGCGACGGCCCAGTTGGACCATCCCGGGATCGTTCCGGTCTACGATGTGGGTGAGATTGATGGCCGTTCTTACTTTGTGATGAAATTCATTCAAGGAAAGACGCTTCACGAGCTCGTGGAAGCGAGCGAGATCACGATTCTCGAGGCGGTACGATGCGTCGAGCAAGTATGTCGAGCGGTGCAGTTTGCGCACGAGAGAGGAATAGTTCACCGCGACATCAAGCCCTCCAACATCTTGATCGACGAGTTCGGGCATGCCAGGCTTACCGACTTCGGCCTCGCCAAGCAAACGGACGGGATGGATTCCTTAACCCGGACGGGGGCCGTGCTGGGGACACCGAACTACATGAGCCCGGAGCAAGCCAGCGGGAGAATGGGGCCGATCGGGCCGGCTTCGGATGTCTATAGCCTCGGGTCGGTCCTCTACTTTGCCACGACGGGGCTTCCTCCTTTTTCTGCGAAGGGGCCGATCGATCTTTTGTTGAAGATCTTGGAGCAAGATCCCATTCCACCCCGATCCCTCAATTCGAAGGTGGATCGGGACCTGGAGATGATCGTCGTTCGGGCGTTGCAGAAGCCCCCCGACCTCCGGTATCGCTCTGCCAATGCGCTTGGAGACGATCTCCTCGCGTACATGCGCGACGAGCCGATATCGGCTCGTTCGATCCATTATGCGCAGATCGTGGCCCGATGGTTTCGGGAGACCCATCATGCTCCGATTCTTGAGAACTGGGGATTGTTGTGGATGTGGCACTCCCTCATCGTGTTGTTGGTTTGCGTTTGCACCGAGTGGTTTCAGTGGAATGGGGCGACCCGATGGACCTACCCGATGCTCTGGACCGTGGGGTTGGGGGCTTGGGCGGCGGTCTTCTGGGCCCTTCGACGACGGATGGGGCCGGTCACCTTTGTCGAGCGACAGATCGCGCATGCTTGGGGGGCGAGCATGATTGCGATCGGAATGGTTTTTCCGATCGAGTGGTTGTTGAATCTCCCGGCGTTGACTCTGACGCCCTTGATCAGCGTTATTTGCGGGATGTTATTTTTGGTGAAGGCGGGGATTTTGAGTGGAGTTTTCTACGTGCAGGCGTTTTGTCTGTTTGCGTCGACTTTTATCATGATCGCCTTTCCGACGTACTCCCACATCATATTCGGCGTCGTAGCGGCCCTTTCCTTTTTCATCCCTGGACTCAAGTACTACCGGCAAAGCCTGGAGAGCTCGGCGTTGGAGGGAAAAGGAAGGCATTAGAGACCCGGTTTGAACTACGGAATACACGGGGAGACGAACCACGGAAGACAAGGAAGGTAAGGCTTAAGACTTAAGGAAGAAGAAAGGGAGGGGACGCTGTGACGCATTTTTCCGTAGTCGTAGGGTGTGTGAAGTGGTCGCCCACCCCCAGCCCCTCTCCCCGAAGCGGGGCGAGGGGAGCAGATTTCTAAAACGTAGGCCAACCCCTGCCCGATTTCTTGATCCCCCCCTATCTTTCTTCTCTTCTTCCTTAAGCCTTAAGCCTTATCCCTTAAGCCTCACCTTCCGTGTCTTCCGTGGTTCCTCATACTTGATCCATTCCCCACGGAAAAGTGAAAGTAGTGTGAAATTTTCATAGATTGGCGCTGTCGAGCACGAGAAAACGCTCGTAGTTAAACAACCGAAGATTCTTTCTAAAGTAATCCCCCTGTTTGAATCGAAACTATGTTTCAGAACGGCCTTTTCTGCGCTGGTCGACTCAGCCGAGTCAATACCAGTCACGAGAAGCGGCCGGGCTAAATTAGGGGGGAAAGTGCATGCAGTCCATGTTAGCTTGTCATGGATGCGGCTATCGGTTCGTACGCGCTAACTTCGGGCGTGGAAAGATCGTTAGTCAGCCGCTCATTTTCTGCCCTGACCCAGCTCGGTCTGCCATACAAACAGGGTAACTCTGCAAACGGAACGGTTTCGAACCGTCGTAGGGGTGCGATCGCGATCGAACGTTTCATTGGCGATCTGTTTGTTCTCGCAGGAAAACTTTGGACCGTAGTCACCGGAAATGGAGTTTCGGGGACTGCACCCTCAAGGGGACCGTTCGAGATTGTTTAGCCCTGACCCAGTTGTTAGGCGTTGAAGGGATTCGTAGCCACTCGCGACCGAATCATTCAGCGTCGAGCGAGGGCGAATACTGTCAAGCACAGAACACCAACAACTGTGCGGACTCACTCACTATTGGAAGGTAACGGAGACCAAAAATATGAAGGTGTTCACCACAGGCCAGGTCGCGAAGATCTGCAAGGTGGCCCCGAGAACCGTTAGCAAGTGGTTCGACTCCGGCCGTCTCAAAGGATACCGCATCCCCGGTTCACAAGACCGACGTATCCCGCGAGAGTATCTGATCAAGTTTCTCAAGGAGCATGGTATGCCCCTCGGAGACTTGGAAGATGAGGCCATGGCCAAAGTCCTGATCGTTGCGCAAGATCAGGTCTTAATCGAGAACTTGAAGCGCGAGCTACCGCTCGAGAAAAGCTTCAAGGTATCGGTTGCTGCAAGCGGTTTCGAGGCAGGCATACAAGCCGAAAGTTTTCATCCAGATTGCATGATTGTTGACTTCTCGGTCGGCAAGCTTGAAGCATTGCAAATCTGCCAAAACCTTCGCAAAAACTCGGATTTCACCGAGATCATCCTGATTGCCTTACTTCCCGACGATGGCAACACGATGAGCTTCGATCGTTCGAGCATCAACGAAACGTTCAAAAAGCCGTTCGACGCACGCCTCCTGGCGGAACGACTTCGCACCTTGATCGGTGCCAAGAAAGAATTGGTATAATTCTCGATCGATCCTCTATCGCTCAAGATACGAAAGAACCTCCGCCGAAAGGCGGAGGTTTTTTTATTGGCTGATGCGTAAGGGAGGTCCGAAAATCACAACCCGTGGCGTAAGCGAGGGATAGAACTGGAAACCAAGCATCCCATGCAAGGCCTCGTGGCACGCCCTTCGTACCTCAGGGACCTGCCACCCACAACTGATATCCCCGACAAGGGCCACGTGCACTCGTGACGCTTTCCCTCGCTTACGCCACGGGTTGTGATGGGGAGGCTTCAAGTGCCCTGAATAAGAGGCCGGCTCACTGCGCTGATGGCGGCTTTGATTGGAAGCGTTGTTTAACGGAATGAATTCCGTTCTACATTAGTTCGGGCGCACGATCACCTTCATCGCTCCCTTTTCTCCCGCATAGAGGCGGTCGAACCAGTTTGCGGTCTCTTCGAGAGACGCGGTTGCGGTAATCAGAGGCTCCACTTGGATCGCACCTGTTGATAACAATTCGATGCACTGGGGGATCTCGCCGTTCGAAGCACAGGAACCAAACACGGAGAGCTCCCGTGTGACGACGATCTGCAAAGGTAGATCTACCTTCGGAGTCAAATTCCCCACCAACGTCACCGAACCGCCGCGTCGGACGACTTGGAAACAGGTGTTCACCGTTGGGTTCGCTCCCACCACTTCCATGCTCGCGTCCGCCCCGCGGCCTCCCGTCAGCTCCAACACCTTCGCAATCGGATCCTCGGTCTTGGCGTGGATCGTGTGGGTCGCACCCAACGTCTTCGCTAATGCTAGCTTTTCGTCTTCCAAGTCGACGGCGATGACTTTGGAGAAGCCGGCTAGCTTCAGCGTTTGAATGCAAAGTAGGCCGATCATCCCGGCCCCGACGACGACGACCGATCCGCCGAGATGGCGAGGAGTTCGATTGGTTGCGTGGACGGCGATCGAGACTGCTTCGATCATGGCCGCATGTTCGAACGACAAAGTGTCCGGGATTCGATAGACGATATGCTGTGGGACGTTGACGTATTGGGCAAAGGCCCCTTGTCGGCGGAATTCGTTGCAGGAGACGCCGAGAACTTGGCGGTTTTCGCAAAGGTTGATCGATCCGGCACGGCAGAAATGGCATTTTCCGCAGGAAACCGTGGAATCAAAGGTCACCCGATCTCCAACGGCGAATCCTTGCACGTTCTCCCCGACAGCGGTGACGATGCCTGCCGCTTCGTGCCCCATGACCAAGGGAGGAATCCGGCGTCCGGAGCTCCCGTCGAAGCCGTGGATATCGCTCCCGCAGATTCCACATGCTTTCACTTGAACTAATAGCTCCTCGGGGCCGAAGGTGGGCTGCGGGATGTCGACGACCTCAAGCTTCTTGTACTCTTGCAGCAATAGCGCTTTCAAAGTGAGTTCCTACGTCAGAAAAATGGGGAGAGAAATGTAGCTTTGCACCGCTGGGAACGGGAAAATGACCTGGGAGCCGGGGGCGATGTCGGTTAGGCTCTTTACCGAACCACGATTGTAACCATTCTAGCGGTGTCCCCTAGTTCGTTTTACGATCGAATTGTTTGTCTCATGAAAGAAATGCTATGTGTTTGAAATTGAAATTCCTCTCCTTAGCGTTGGTCTCGTTTGGAGGGATGGCTATGGCGCAGGAACCGGTAGGTGGACAATCGCAGCGACCGGGAGGTGGGCAACCGCAGCGACTCGCACCGATCACACCTAGTGCACCTGCCGCGAATGCGTCCAAGGCGGATGTCAGCTATTTCCTCGGTTTTGACTTCGGATCGAACTTGGCCTCCCGCCGATTGACCGAACAAGAAATCGATACCAAGGAGTTCGTCGTCGGCTTAGCAGATGCGTTGGGGAGTAAAAAAGGAAGGCTCAACGACGATCAGATCGAGTCGATCGTGATGACGCTGAACCAGATGATCGAGAAAAAGATGCTGGAACTGGCTCAAGAAAACTTGAACCGGGCTAAGGCCTACCTTGAGGAAAACAAGAAAAAGGACGGAATTCAAACGACGAAGTCGGGGCTTCAGTACCAAGTCGTCACCGCAGGGACCGGGGCCCAGCCCACCGTCGCCGACACCGTTTCCGTTCACTATGAAGGAAAGCTGATCGACGGAACGGTTTTTGATTCGTCGATTCAACGTGGCCAGCCGGCAGAGTTCCCTGTTTCAGGGGTGGTTCCTGGATTTGCAGAAGCCTTGCAACGGATGAAGGTGGGTGACAAATGGATCGTCACCATCCCACCCGAACTCGGCTACGGCGAACGAGGAGGCCCCGGCGGACGAATCGGCCCGAACGAAGCCCTGGTCTTCCAGCTGGAGCTGCTGAAGATTGTGAAGTAGGTGCAAGGTACCTAATCCTTTGCCATCCGCTCCCCTCGCCCCTCTTAGGGGAGGGGCTGGGGGCAGCCTGACGCATCGGTGGTAAAGGGGTAGGACGCGAAGCGTCCACCATCACAACCCGTGGCGTAAGCGAGGGACAGCACTGGCAACCCCGCATCCATCCCAGGTATCACAGCACGCCCTTCGTGCCTCAGGGACGTGCCCCCCGACACCTTGAGATGTTCCTGACAAGGGCTACGTTCACTCGCGACGCTATCCCTCGCTTACGACACGGGTTGTGATGGGGGAACGCTTCGCGTCCCTTAACACGGATGCGTCAGGCCAGGGTACGACACATACCTTACGACAACGTTCCAAAATTCTATTTCACCCATTCCTCCTTTTCTCCGCCGCATGTCTGCCGTTGCTACCGTCCGTCAAACCCTCGCCCAATTCCATCAAACCCACTTGCTCGATCACCTCGATCGATTGACCGATCTGGAACGGGAGGCTTTGTTGCTCGAGATCGAATCGATCGATTGGACTGAGATTCAAAGCTTGGTAAGCGGCCAAGAGAAGGCGATCGATTGGGCCGAACTCGCAGCGAATGCCGAGCCCCCGAAGGCGATTCGATTAGCCGACGCTCCCCGTCTGAACGAGGATGCCGAACGGATCGGAGAGGCCGCGATCCGCGCCGGCAAAGTTGCGATGATTCTCGTCGCTGGTGGACAAGGAACCCGCTTAGGCTTCGACAAACCCAAAGGGATGTTTCCCATCGGCCCGGTTTCCCATCGAACCCTCTTCGAAATGCACGTCGACTCTCTGCGCGGAGCGATGAAGCAATTCGGGGTCTCGATCCCCCTCTTCATCATGACCAGCCCCACAACCGATGCGGAAACACGCCGGTACTTCCGGGATAACAACAACCTGGGACTCCCCGTCGAGCTGTTGACCATCTTCATGCAGGGCTCCATGCCTGCGGTCGACACCCAAACGGGAAAGGTTCTTCTGGAATCCCCCGGAAAAATCGCCATGAGCCCTGATGGACACGGTGGGATTGTCAAGGCGTTGCGGAACCACGGCATCTTGACCCAATGCGCCGAGCAAGGGATCGAACACTTCTACTATGCCCAAGTCGACAACCCGATGGTGACGGCATGCGATCCCACTCTCGTCGGTCACCATATCCAAGCCGGATCTCGCATGACCACTCAAGTCGTCCAAAAGCGATTCGCAACCGAGAGGGTTGGAAATGTTGTCTCGATCGACGATAGGACCCAAATTATCGAATACAGCGATCTTCCCGCATCGGTTGCCGAACAGACCAATCCCGATGGATCGCTCAAGCTTTGGGCTGGAAACATCGCCGTCCATGTGCTCGACCGAAGTTTCCTCCAGGAATGTTGCGAGTCTCCCGACGCACTCCCGTACCATCGAGCTCTCAAATCGGTTCCTTATGTCGATGCCACGGGGACGATCGTGAAACCAACGGCCCCGAATGCGACGAAGTTTGAACGCTTTGTGTTCGACCTTCTCCCTCGTGCCAAGACCGCCCTCGTCGTCGAGGGAGACTCGAGCGAGGTGTTCGCGCCGGTCAAGAATGCCGACGGCGCTCTGACCGATACTCCCGCCGCTGCCAAACAAGCGATTAGCGATCGCGCCAAGCGTTGGCTCCGAGATGCAGGCGTTGCATCCGACACCGAAACCCTCGTCGAAATCAATCCTCTTTTGGCTTGGGATGCAAAGAGTGTCAAGCAGAGGCTACAATCTTTCGATAAGATCGGCTCCATTCAGACCGACACGTACTTCCACTAGATCTAAAGAACCTAGAGAGCGAGACTTTCAGCATGTTGCACGGAGTGATCATGGCGGGTGGTTCCGGAACCCGTTTTTGGCCAGCGAGTCGACAGGTCAAACCAAAACAGCTCTTGAAGATGGGGAACAGCCGCACCATGCTGCAAACCACCTTCGATCGATTGAACGGCTTGGTTTCCAGCGAACATGTTCTCGTCCTCACCAATCAGCAACTCACCGACGCTGTCGTCGCACAGCTTCCCGACCTCCCGATCGAGCATGTCGTCGGGGAACCTTGCAAGCGAGACACCGCTCCCTGCATCGGAGTTGCGGCATCATTGGTCCAAGCTGCCGACCGGGACGGTATCATGATTGTGATGCCCTCGGATCACGTCATCGAACCGAAGGGAGAATTCCATCGCGCGATTCGAGCTGGTGTGAAGCTTATCGAAGAGGATCCCTCGCGCATCGTCACCTTCGGCATTCGCCCTTCGTATGCCGCCGAATCGTTCGGCTACATTCAACGGGGTGAGGCGATCACGAGCGTTCCTGGAATCGCAACCTTCGGCGTCGAGAACTTTCGAGAGAAGCCGAATCGCGCCACGGCGGAAGAGTATCTCGCGGCGGGGACCTTCTATTGGAACAGCGGTATCTTCCTCTGGAAGGCATCGACGATCCTCGATGCGTTGAAGTCTTACGAACCGGCAATGTACGAACATCTCGAAGCGATTGCGCAAGGGATCGGCACCCGGAACTTTCAATCGATCTTCGCAACGGAGTTTGAAAAGATTCAAGGGAAGTCGATCGACTTTGCCGTCATGGAAAGGTACGCCAACGTATGCGTCATCGAAGCCCCCTTCTCCTGGGATGATGTCGGTAGCTGGCAAGCGATCGCGCGATTGATCCCACCAGACGAAAAGGGAAACGCGGCGGATGGACCCTATTTGCCGATCGATTCTTCGAACATGATCATTCGAAGCGAGTCGGACCATTTGGTGGTAACGATCGGCATGAAAGACACGATCGTCGTTCACACCCCCGACGCAACCCTCGTCGCTCCCAAAGAGGAAGAAGAACGAGTTCGCGAAGTTGTAAAACAACTCACCGAACTCGGACATCAGCAGTATTTGTAGGCCCCAATGTAGAACGGAATGAATTCCGTTCTACCACTTCGGGTTTCATGGAATTGCGTCTCTCGCTACCTTTATTCCAGTCGGTAGATTCCTCCGCAGATTCCTCCGCGACCCAGAAAATGAGCCATGCTGTCCATGCGAGACCTCGCTACAAAACATATCCTCATCGCGCTGTTTTTTGCTAGCAATGCCATAGGGCCACTCCCTCTTTACGCGCAGGTTCAGCTTTTTCCTGCGGCACCTATCGCATCCCCAGCTTCCGGCTCTCAGGACTCAGCATCCTCCGAAGAACAGCCCCCCGCAATTGCTCCACCTCTAGCCGCTCCGTCGGCCGCTCCATCAACGACTTCTCCTGCGCCGGTCGCCGACGATTCGGGGGTGACCCCCGAGAGCATCACGGCATTTCTTCAGCAGCTTCAAACCGCGACCGACATCGAGCCGGCCCTCAAAGCGAGGTTGCAAAGCACCTACGAATCCCTCCTTACGGAAATAAATCGACGGACCGAGAATGAGGCGAGGATCAAGCAATTGAATGCCGCGCAGCTCGCTGCGCCCAATGCGATCGCCGAGGCGAAGCGACAAAAGGAAGTCTTCACGCCGCAGTTCGTCTATATGGCTGGCTCCCTACAGCGCGCCAGCCTCACCGATCTTCAAAACTATCAAGCAACCCTTCAAACCCTTCTCCAGTCGGCGACCGACGGACTAGCTCGGGTCGATGAACGGATCGTCACTCGCGAAGCGCAACGAAAAGAGATTCCACGCTTCCTGACCGAAGCGCGCGCTGCAATCACCAAACTGAACGATGAACTGAACGCGCCCGCCCCCGACGGAACCCACCCCCGATTGCGAGATGCTCATATCTTGCTTTTGCGGGCTCAGCTCAAATCGAACAACGACCTCGTCCGACTCCGCGAACAAGAACTAAGAACCTATGACGCGGAAAGCGAACTCCTCACCTTGCAGAAAGGAAACTTCGCAGCCGAAGAAAAGCACTATCAAGCCAAGATCAAAGAGGTCAACGAAGAGCTCAACAAACGACGCGAAATTTTGATCACCCGACTGAAGCAACTCGCAGAGAGCTATGTCTCGCAGTCCCCTCCTGAATTGGTGGAACGAGCCAATGAAACCGTTGCGAGAACGGATGCTTGGCTCACTCTCGCCCGCCAGAACTGGGTGATGCGACTCGAACTCGATGCGGCCCAAGCCGAGTTGAAAATGTGGGAAGACCGCTACCACATCATGACCGATCGCATTCGGAACGATCGCGACAACAAGCGTAAGAACGTATTGAATTTCAACAGCTGGGTCGGGTTAATGCTTCGGAAACAACGGAGCGAACTCCCCGATGTCAACGAATTAAACCGAAAGCTCTACGTCTACCACCAGAAAATGCTAGAGGCCGAAGCGCTTGCGCTTTCCCTGGAGGACTGGCGTGCCGAACACGCATCCTCGGAAGGAGCTGAGTCTCCGAACGAGGAGGACGAGCGCAGATACGCCTTCGTAGATAGTCGCGAAAAGGCGAAACTTCTTTTCAATTTAGAGCGTCGTGTCGTCGACGACTTCCGGGTCGATACCAAAAACTATATCGACCGACTCCTCGATCTGGCCGACAAGACTCAAAAGACAGTTGAACAAGTTCGCTTATATCGGAGTTTCATCGACGAGCACGTTTTGTGGATTCGCTCGGGGGAGGTCTTCAATGGAAAAGACGCGCAGCATGTTTGGCCCGCGCTGGAGTGGTTGTTCAAGTTGGGAAACTGGCGCGAAGTCGGCCGGACTTTGGTTACCGATCTTCAAGAACGCCTTTGGCCTTATCTATTGGGAGCTGGTCTCTTCGGGCTTTTGCTCGTCAATCTACCAAGATTTAAGAGAGAGGTTCGCGTCCAAGGTGACTTGGCGAAACGCCCGAATTGCATCTCGATGATCCCGACTTGGAAGGCCTTTGTTGTCACGGTGCTGATCGGACTTCCTCTCGCAATCGTTCCTCTCGTCGTGGGATGGCGACTGAGCAATTCCGAGAATCACTCCTTTCCCGGTGCGATCGGCTTGGCGCTCATGGTCGGAGCGAGATACTTTTTTCCACTCGAGTTGCTCCGCCAAATATGCAGGATGAACGGGCTCGCCGAGAGTCACTTTCAATGGTCTCGCGAATCGACGCAACTCCTGCGCAAGAACCTCCGATGGTTTATCGATTTGGCAGTCCCCTCCGTCGTCATCCTGGTGATCGTTACCGTCGGGGAGGGAGGGAAGTACGAGAACTCCCTCGGGCGGGTTGTCTTTTCTTGTTTGATGATCCTCTGCTTCATTCTCTTGATGAGGTGTTTGCATCCGACCCAAGGAGTTTTTCAAAACTTCCTCAAGCAAAATCAAGGGGGGTGGATCGATCGCCTCCGCTATATCTGGTATCCCACTTTGGTCTTTTCCCCCCTGGCGCTCATGCTGATGAGTTGGATGGGGTATCACTACACCGCGGTTCGACTCACGTCGCACTTGCATACAACCTTCTTGGCGTTGGTCGGGATCCTGATCCTTTCCTGTTTCATCTATCGTTGGTTGCTGTTGCGGCGTCGGGAGCTGTTGGTTGCGCAGGCCAAGCAGCGGCTAGAAGAGGCGCGGCGTCGCGACCCCAACTCCACGGCCCTTCCAGCTTCGCAACTCGACACGCAAGCTGACGTGGCATCGATCAACAAACAGACGGTTCGGTTGATATCGAGCGCCATGCTTTTCGCGTCGATCGGAGCTGTGGCTTTCATCTGGTCGGGGGTTTTGCCGGCGGTCGGGGTATTGAATTCGGTTGGAATTGGATGGTCCGCAGTGGGTGAAGATGGATCTCGTATCCCGATCACCCTCATGCATTTGTTGATCGCCATTCCTACCGGGATCATGACGATTGTCGCTGCACGCAATCTGCCAGGTCTATTGGAGATTGCGCTCCTTCAACACTTACCTCTAGAGAATGCGGTTCGATATGCGATCTCGTCGATTTCTCGCTATGCCATTTTCTTTCTCGGGATCGTGGTCACCTTTGGATACCTCGGGATCAGTTGGACGAGCATTCAATGGCTCGTCGCGGCTCTCGGGGTCGGTCTCGGGTTTGGTCTTCAAGAGATCTTTGCCAATTTCGTCTCTGGGTTGATTCTCCTTTTTGAGCAACCGGTTCGCGTCGGAGACGTGATCACGTTGGGGGATACGACGGGGACCGTTTCTCGGATCCGAATGCGAGCAACGACCGTTACGAATTTTGATCAGCAGGAGCTTATCATTCCCAACAAGGATCTCGTGACAGGGCGTCTTCTCAACTGGACCTTGTCCGATACGACGAACCGTATCATCATCGCGATCGGCATTTCCTACGAATCGGATGCCGAGGTCGCTTGCGAGACGATCCGGGAGATCTGTTTGGCCCACCCGAACGTCTTGAAAGACCCGGCTCCTTCCGCGTTCGTCGATAACTTTGGGGATAGCAAGATCGAGATTCATGTCCGTTGCTATCTTTCCACGTTCGACATCCGCTTGATCACGCGTCACGAAGTCCAGATGGAGATCCGGAGGCGATTCGCAGAACTCGGGATCTCGACCTGGCTTCCGCAACGCGAGATCCGCTTGCGAAGTAACTCTGCCGATGTGGAACAGAATCCATTTCGTTAAAAAAACGTTGGCGCTCTGGGGCGGGGCCTGACGCATCGGTGGTAAGAGGGGGGACGCGAAGCGCCCCCCCCCATCACAACCCGTGGCGTAAGCGAGGGACAGCCTCGCGAGTGCACGTAGACCTTGTCGGGAATATCTCAGGTGTCGGGTGGCACGTCCCTGAGGCACGAAGGGCGTGATGTTTTGAGGCTATTCCCAATGTTCCGAGAAGTCCTCCACGCCCATTGCTTCGCTCTGAGCGTGCCACCCTTGCGCTGCCCCTCGCTTACGCCACGGGTTGTGATTTTCGGGCCTCGCTTATGCGTCGACCAAACATCCCCCTCTATCTGGGATGGAAATCGCGACCACTTCACACACCCTACGACTAATTCGTGCGCGAGCCCTTCGGTGACGGCTTCCATCCCAACGGTCGCGGCGTTATTCTTCACCGAAACCGTCACCGGAGGGCTTGCGCTCTTCCGCTAACATTGACTTTTCCTTCGGAAAAATGTCTCAAACCAAAGCGTCGGGGGTTGCAATTGCGTATGATGACTCAAGGGTTGCATCGGATTAAGAACCCATTTTGTACTCGTTCAAGGGAACTGTTTTGAATATTTTTTGGGAGGCGAAGAGCCATGTCTACAGATTGGTACTACGTGAAGAAAGGATTCTTTGGGAATAAAAAGGTCGGTCCGATCCCTGAGAGTGAATTTCTCCATCGGATTGAGAAAGGGGAGATCGCACCGGACACGATGGTCTCGAGCACTTCGAAGACACGAGGACATTGGCTTCATCTCTCCGAGATCCGCGCCGGATTGAAACATTGGGAAAGCACCCACCCCCGCCCGACACCATAGACTGCTATGAACTGCGACTTAACCAACACGATTCCCGAATGGATCGTCGAGTATCCGGAATCGTTAGCTCTGTTCGAATCGCTAGAGCTAGACACCAGTTGTGGAGGTCGTTCCTTAGAGTTTCTTCTCGTTCAGCAAGGGTACAGCCCACCGGATATCTTTGCGAAGTTGGAAGAGCTCGTTAATCGATCAACGAACGGAGGACCCGGAGATTGACGGCGTCCCAATCTTCTCCTTCTTCGTTGACCCCTTTTTCGGTTTCGAGATACATTGGTAGCTTCGAGAGCTGCGGATGTCGGAAGAGCTCTCTAAACCCTTCGAGCCCGATTGTTCCCACCCCGATGTGCTCATGCCGATCCACACGGCTGCCACATCCTTTTTTACTATCGTTCAGGTGCATTGCCCGGACCGCATCGAGTACTCCATGCTCGGTGGCATCCTGTGTTAACCGTGCTAGCCCTTCCGGTACCGACATGTCGTAGCCAGCCGCATGAGCATGGCAGGTATCCCAACAAACCCCCACCCGCTTCGGGGCTCCAGATCGCTTGAGAAGCCACCCCAACTGGTCCATCCGCCATCCCAGGCAAGTCCCTTGTCCGGCTGTGTTTTCTAGGAGCAACCAAGCCTTCCCGTCGCCGACTTGGTCATAGATCCGATCGATCCCTTGGGCGATTCGCTCCAACCCCGCCTCTTCGCTAGAGTCGACGAAGGCTCCAGGGTGCATCACGACCCCATCGAGCCCTAGTTGCTCAGCCCGCTTCCATTCGACCACCATCGCATCGATCGATTTGTTCCAAAGCTCATCCTTGGGAGAAGCCAAATTGATCAGATAAGAAGCGTGCGCCAGTGGGTTCCCAACATTGCCAGAGGCCAAGCTCTCCTGGAACTTAGCAACATCGTCATCGCTGATCGGTTTGGCAGCCCATTGGTTGTTGTTCTTCGTGAAGATCTGAACGACATCCATCCCCAACGCTTTCGCGGCCTCCACTCCTTTGTAGAAACCTCCCGCAACACTCATATGAGCACCGATTTTTACCATGGCAGCCTACCTGTCTTGCGCAAAACACCAAACCCGTATTGATTCGAACCAGTGTAAAGATCTACAAGCGTCTACAACAGCCCGATTCGCCAGGCAGGCGGAGAACGTGAAGCGTCTCCCGATCACAAACCCGAAGCGTTAGCGAGGGATTGCATGCTCGTGGACGTTGCCCCCGAAAACGCGTCTCAAGAGTCGGGTGGCACGTCCCTGAGGTACGAAGGGCGTGGGAGGTGCAAAACGCTAATGCGTGGTTGAAAGTGCTATCCCTCGCTTACGCGTCGGGTTGTGATTGTTGGTTTCATTCCATTCCTTACCCATATCCTTACCGGTTTTGAAAACATGCAACTCTCGAAAGCTCTTCGGCCATGGGTCGTCACTGGACTTGCAATGGCGTTAACCACCGGAGTGACCGGTTGTGCAGGGATGAACAACTCCCTCTCGCAATCTCTGGGGATCAATAGTGGTGCCCGGGTCCCACCCCCATCGACCGGTTCTTTCGCCGCCCCGAACAACTACACGGGGACTCCGCAATCGTCGAACATGCAACCCGCCAGCGGTGCCGTTTTCACCCCGAATACCACTGGGAATACCACAGGTTCGACATCCCAGTTCAATCCACTCGCACAACCTGCCGGTCAATTGATCTCGGGAATCAATCAAGCGCAATCGCAGTTCCTGCAAGCGACCGATCAAGCGAGGAATACGATCAACCAAACCGCTGAAGGGCTCAATTCGCGAGTCAACACGGTCGGCGAACGGATCGATCGATTCAATCAAGGAGTCGCGCAGGCTTCTGCGATCATGCACGATGCCGTCCAAGCTCCACCACCCCAAACGATGCCATCCGCCGTCGGATCGGGAGTGGCTCCAGCGAGCGCCAATTTGGTGAACGAACCCGATCCAACTTGGCGGAAGCCCAATTATTGATGATGAACTTCCCTTCATGGATCTATTCGGGACTTCTCGTCGCCAGCGGTGGCGCCGTCGGTTGCGTGGCCCGATTCGCGCTTTCGGTTTGGCAAAAGCAGTGGGCGTTCACCCAAGCCTTTCCGATTGGAACAACGATCGCGAACCTTCTCGGTTCTGCGCTGATCGGATTCCTAGCAGCCCGATCGGATTCTCGTAGCGACCCGATCTATCTCCTCCTGGCGGTAGGCTTCTGCGGCGGTTTGACCACCTTCTCAACCTTCTCGTTAGAACTGGTCGATCATCTCAAATCAGGTCGGTTTGAATACCTGTTTTTTGCGATCGCACTAAATCTAGGGCTCGGCCTCGCCGTCTGCTATGCGGTTTATTCTTGGAGTCTTAAGTAGGGTGAACAGAGAATGAACCACGAATGGAACGAATCTCTAATCAGGCTTGAGGGGTGAGGCTTGAGACTGGAGGAAGAGAAGAGGGCTTCGCCCTTAGGCTTGACCGTAGGTCAAGGAGGTGGCGGCGGGGTAGGGGCTGGGCCCAAACAAAAGGGAGCTCAAGTTTTTGGTCCGCCTCTACCGGGGCTGACGCGCGATTGGTAAATGAGCTTTCCGATTGTTGAATCGCAAAGCGATGATCTTGGGTTTTGAATCGCGTTAGCGATGGCAGCCCATAGCCGTGGGCTTGCGCTGGGCTGTCAAAAGGTTGGTGTTGACACGAAATTTTGAGAGTCCAGATTTATTCCTTTTTAACCGCAGGGGACGCAGAGGTTCGCAGAGGAGAACTCGAGGATAAGTTTTGCATCCCTCTGGTATCCCGAAGGGATTACAGCCATTAGCTGGCGGTCAGCGCAGCGTCACTGCCGGTGGATCGTGAAGAGGCTCCAACGATCCCGGAGGGATCGCAGAAGCGTTATCCGTCCCCGTTTGGGAGCCACCAACTTGGCCTTTGTTTCTCGCACTTCTACCCCTCACCCCCAGCCCCTCTCCCC